>JAEVZQ010000338.1 GCA_023392135.1 Pseudomonadota bacterium
GGGATCAAATGTCAAATTCGCTCCACTAGGTCAATTTCCCGCGCGCCGCGACCGGGATCACGTCGACGATGTCATCGCCACGAACAGCGATCATCTGGTCGACCATGTTGACCACGACGCAGACGTGGTTCGGGATGATGCGAACGATGTCGCCGACTTTCGGGCGCTCGTTGCAGCCCTTGAGGTCGAGAAATCCGTGCTCCTCCGCAAAAGCATGGATGCGCGCCTGCGGATGCTCGAGAATGAGGCCGAAGCCGTCCAGTCCGCCGCCCGGATCGGCAGTCAGAGTCTTCGAGCCGGAATCGAGGATCCCGCGCTCGGGCGCGGCGCGGCTCACCACCGTCGCGTAGACCCTGAGCGCGCAGTCATCGAGACTGGCAGCGCCACACTCCAGCATCATGCGATCGTTGAAGATGTAGGTTCCCGCCCGATGCTCAGTCGCGCCGGCAAGCTTGCCGACATTGGCGAGATTCGGCGTGCCGCCCGTCGATACAATCCGCGGCTCGAGCCCCGCCTCCTGAATACCGGCACGCGCCGTATCGAAGAAGCGTTGAGTCTCGGGCCAGGATTGCTCGGTGGGGTAGAACATGAAGCCCGCGAATTCGAGCCCCGGAAGCCGCGCGACGAGCTTCGCCAGCTCGACCGCTTCGCCTGCCGTCTCGACGCCTGCCCGCTTGCGCCCGGTATCGCATTCGACCACGACCGACAACGGCCTATCGGCGAGCCGGGCCGCCTCGGTGAGGCCTTCGATGACCGTCGGATTGTCGGCAGCGACCGTGACGTTGGCCCGGCGCAGGAGCGCGCCCAGACGGCCCATTTTCTCGGCACCGATCAGATTATAGCTGATCAGAATGTCGTCGATGCCGCCATCGGCCATCACCTCGGCCTCGCCGAGCTTCTGGCAGGTGACACCGCGGGCCCCGGCGTCGCGCTGCATGCGGGCGAGCAGAGGGCTTTTGTGGGTCTTGATATGGGGGCGGTTTGCAACGCCGCCCGCGTCACAAACGGCCTGCGTGCGGGCAATATTGCGCTCGACACGATCGAGATCTATGACGACTGCTGGCGTGCCGAACTCACGCGCAATCTGGACTTTCAGGCTCTCGATGCTCATCAGAAGCTCCGGTTTGAGACCGGCGGCATAGTATCTGCTCTGCCGCGGACTGGCAAAAGCATAGGCGATCTCTTTTGTGCGGTTGCGGATTGGCAATGTATCCGCAAAGTAAAAGACGTGCGAATCACGCAACATACGTTATGCGTCAGCGTTCGAGCAATTGGCTGGCCGAAACCCAGCACACCGCCACGTGACCAACGGATTCCTGGAACAGCTCATCGAGGAACTGCCAGGCAGCCTCGTCATGATCCAAATGATGCGTCAGGACACCTATTGCCGGACGGCCGTTCTCGCGGGACCACGCCAGATGCTCGGCAAGCTCGGCGGCAAGCATATCGGCACTGCGGCAGCCGCGCGAGCCGTGCCAGTCGATGATATCCAGGTGGACATTGACGCGGCGGAGCGCCGGATGGGCGCCACTGCTCCGCCCAATGGTCGAGACCGCCCGGAAGCCGGCTTCCGGCAGCAGCTCCTCGACGTCAGTCGCAATGCGGTTCCAGGGTGGGACGTAAATCGGGACAGCCTTGGGGCCGAACAACTCGTCGATACGCGTGCGGGCACTCGTCAATGCGTCCAGGATTTCAGGCTCGGGGCGATCGATGGGAAATTCAGCTTTCGGTCCCGAGCCGGCATGGTTCTGATGGGTCCAGCCGTGCGCGGCGGCTTCGGCAAGGGGCTCACATGCGAGCCGCTCCGCGAGATCTCTCCCGGCCCGGCTTGGAATCGCGGCAATCAGGTATGGCACTTCAAACGTGGCACAGAGCCCGGCAAGGCGGCCGAGCGCCGGCGTCACCGACACGGCATCGTCGTCACGGAGCCACAGGCGCGCCACCGCGCCAGCCTGTTGCCAGTGTGCCAGCTCCGTCTCGAGAGGCGCCCACCGCGGCGGGGTACGTCCGTCCATCACTCGGTTCCGCGCTGAGCATGCGGCACGACGGCCCGGAGCGTCTGGTCCAGGATAATGGATGCTCCTGTCAGGCTGCGCTGCTCGCGCACAAATCGGCTCGCCGCCGAGCCCATCTGCTCACGTAGCCTGCTGTCCGAGAGCATATACCTGATGGCACCTGCATAGGCGGCAAGGTCGCCCTCGGGAGTAAGCCAGCCGGTTTCCCCATGGAGAACGACCGCGGCAACCCCTCCCGTATCCTGGGCCACGACCGGCAACCCCATCGCCTGGGCCTCGAGGTAGGCCATGCCGTAGGCCTCTCCGATGCCTGGCCAGACGTAAAGATCCGAGGCGCTCAGCACATCGAGAACACCATCGGCTTCCATCTCACCCATCCAATCGATCCGATCCGGGGGGATGGCTGAGAATGCAGCCAGCACCTCCGCCCGGACCGGCCCATCTCCGGCGACTGCCAGCCGCCAGGGCACGTCGAGGAGCATCTGGAGCGACTGGCTGAGCGCATGATAGCTCGCCAGCTTGTCGCCCGGCCGCATCATGGCAGCGACTGCGAGCCGGGGAGCGGCCGTGGAGGAGCGCCTTATGTGTTCCGGAGCCGGTGGCGGATCAATGAAGGGCGGCAGATCGATGAGCGGCCCAGCAAGCGGGCCCAGCTGTTGCAATCCTTCCCTGTCCCGCGCGGTGAAGCAGAAGTTCGCCGCTGCGCCGCGGACCGCAGAGACGACATCTGCCTGCCAGGCGGCCCACTCGCCTCGATCCCGCTTGCTGGCATAAGACGCCTCGGCTGCGACGTAGGGGAGCCCGAGTTGGGTGCACACTTCCGGGCCGATCCAGTCCGGCGCCTTGTAGTAGGGGTGATAGGTGAACCAGCAGTCCGGACGCCACGCCGCCTCAACCGCCCACGCCTCGGTGAGCCTCCGGGCCTCCGCCGCAGCGAGGGATCTGCCGTTATGGTAAACGCCACCTGACGAGTCCTGTGAGTAGCTGCGAAATGCACTCGCGAAGCGCACATCGTGGCCCGCAACCACCAGCGCCTGCATGAGAAGCCGTGCCATGAGCCGCTCTCCCGAAGGTTTCGGGTGATCTGGCGCTCTCAATGGCGCGTAAAATGCAACTTTCATCGCTCCCCCGACGTAGACTGCAAAGACTTCTTGCCGCGCCCATTTTGCCCGGTGCGCCAGCGCTGCCCAAAGCGCCGCAGCTTGCCGCTTGTCGGCTCGGTTACTACCTTGGGTGGTTTCAATTGCAGGATGCGCGCATTGGACCCAAACCTTTTTCGGTTCGTCTGGCGCCACAGCCGCCGCGAGCAGATCGGCATATTACTGCTGATCCTCGCCTCGCTCCCGTTCTATTTCGCGTCGCTGGACGTCCCGAGGCTTATTGTCAGCGAAGCGTTGCAGGGCGGCGCCTTCCCGGATGGTAAAACCACCGCCCGGGTTTTCGAGTGGGCCTTTACGCTGCCGCAGTTCCTCGGCGGCAGCCGTATCGTACTGAGCCCGGGTGTAGAGCTCGACCAGATTTCGTATCTTCTGGCGCTGAGCTTCACGTTCCTGTTGCTGGTGCTGATCAACGGCGCCTTCAAATACCTCATCAACATCCGCAAGGGCATTCTCGGCGAGCGAATATTGCGCCGGATGCGCTACGAGCTGTTTGCTGTCCTGCTGCGCTTCCGCCCCGAGGACATCCGCGCGGTCAAGCCCTCCGAAGCCGCCAGCATGATCAACAACGAGGTCGAGCCCGTCGGCGGGTTTGTTGGGGACGCGTTCATCCAGCCGGTGTTCCTCGGGACCCAGGCGATGACAGCGCTCTTCTTCATCATGCTCCAGAGTGTCTGGCTGGGCCTCATCGCGCTGGTCGTGGTTATGATCCAGGCGATCGTCATCCCGTGGCTGAGGCGTGAGCAGATCCGGCTCGGCCGCGAGCGACAGGTGGCGGCGCGCCATCTCGCAGGCCGGATCGGCGAGGTCGTCGAGGCAGCGCCCGCAGTTCACGTCCACGGCACGGCCGCGTTCGACAAGGCGGAGATCGGCCGCCGGCTCGGACAGCTGTTCGACATTCGGGTGGCGCTGTTCAAACGAAAGTTTGCGGTCAAATACCTGAACAACCTGCTCGCCCAGGTCACCCCGTTCTTCTTCTACGCTATCGGCGGCTACTTTGCTCTGCGAGGCTCGCTCGATCTGGGCCAGCTCGTCGCCGTCATCGCCGCCTACCGGGATCTGCCGCCTCCGATCAAGGAGCTGATCGACTGGGACCTGCAGCGCATCGACGTCGGCGTCAAATACCAGCAGGTCGTCTCCCAGTTCACCGTCGACAAGCTTCTCCCCGAGGAAGCCGAGGAGCATCCGGAGGACATCGCAGGCCCCATTCGGATAGAAGGCCTGCGCGTACTCGACAGGGCCGGATCGCCCCTGCTCGACAACATCTCGCTGAGGATAGAGC
>JAEVZQ010000403.1 GCA_023392135.1 Pseudomonadota bacterium
GGAAATCAGGCGCTCGTGCGTTTCGAACGGGCCACGCTGCGGGTCTCGCGCTCGGGAGCGAGATGATCAGGGCGCGTGAGAATCCAGGTCGCAACGACCGCGAGCCCTGCGGCCTGGACTACCAATAGCCAGGACGCTGCGCCCCAGTACCAGGTCAGCCCCAGCATGGGAACCATCACGCCCACGGCGGCGAGCTTGGCTTTCCGGTCGATGCTGCCATGCTGCTGCCAATTCGTGATGAGCGGTCCAAAGTGCCGGTGATCGAGCAGCCAGCGGTGCAACCGCGGGGAGCTGCGGGCAAAGGCGAATGTCGCCAGCAGTAGAAACGGCGTCGTCGGCACAAGCGGAAGCACGGCACCGGCGATGCCGCATCCCGTCGACAAAATCCCAAGCACTAACCACAGCCACCGCGCATTCATGGCTGGATTGCCTCCGTGCGCTCGCCGATACGCGCTGGAGGTAAGTTGGCCCCAGGTGGCCGATGGTTCGATGTGACCTAGAGTCGTTGTGGCAAAAGGCGGTCGTCGGGCCGGGGTCCTAATTGGAGCCTATTGCGCGGTCATCCCTCCATCGATCGTCAGAATCGAGCCCGTAGCGAAGCGGCTCTCGTCGCTTGCGAGGAAAAGCATGCCGGCGGCGATCTCCTCAGGCGTGCCGAGGCGGTTCATGAGCTGACGCTGCTCCAGCCCCTTTCGGACAGCAGCCGCATCCGGGCTCTTGTTGAGAATTTCGCTGAAGTAGGGGGTGTCGATGGTGCCGGGGGCGATAGCATTGCAGCGAATGCCGTCCGCAACGTGATCTATGGCAACGGCACGCGTCAGCGACGCGACCGCGCCCTTCGAGGCACAGTAGGCGGCGCGATTCCGAATGCCGACGTTTGCTACGACCGAGGCTGTATTCACGATCGAGCCGCCGCCACTCGCCTTCATGGCGGGTATGGCGTACTTGGTGCAGAGGAAGACTCCGCGCACGTTGACGGCCATCAGGTCGTCCCAAGCCGCATCGTCGGTTTCCAGAACACTCCCCGCGATTCCATAGCCGGCGTTGTTGAGGAGGATGTCAAGCCGACCGAACGCCTTGACCGTTTCGTCGACCATGCGAGCGGCATCAGCCGGTTTGGAGACATCCACCTCGAGAGCGATGGCTTCGGTGCCCAGCTCCTTGCATTCGGAGGCGACCGCGCGCGCTGCATCGAGATGCTTGTCCGCAATGGCGAGCTTCGCGCCCTCCTTGGCGAACAACAGACAAGCCGCTCGTCCGATTCCCGAACCGCCGCCGGTGATGATGCAAACCTTGTCCTCGAGGCGCATGACTATCCCCTGCTCCTGACCTGTCAGTCCTTGTTCCTGGTCCATGCGAGGATGTGGCGCGCGACGCCCACGAGCTCGCCTCTCTGGTTCTCGGCTTTGATCTCGCTGTAGGACCGGCGCTTCACCGGATCGATCTCGGTGATCGTGTAGGTCAGGTTCACCGTGTCGCCGATGAACACCGGGCCGAGGAAGCGAACCTTGTCATATCCGAGTGAAACCGGCGTCTCCGTGCCGCCCGTGCCCTCGCACTTGGCGATCATCAGGGTGGAGCAGGTCGACATGTAGCCGATGAGCAGCGCCCCGTGGGCGATGCGATGCCCGTACTTCGACCGGGCCATGTACTGCTCATTGACATGGTTGACCGAGAAGTCGCCCGTGATGCCGGCGAACATATAGACGTCCGTCTCCCCGACGGTCTTGGCGAACTTCACCGAGTCGCCGACCTTCACGTAGAAGTCGCTCATTTCAGGTCTCCTGGGTTATGCGGTATTATCAGCGCAGGGCGGAGCCGGAGGCGCCGTCGAAAATGTGAAGGTTGTCCGCTTGCGTTGCGACCTCGACAGTGCTGCCTGTGGCCAGTGTGAGCTCGGGATCGACACCGGCGATGCGGACATCGCTTCGGCCGATGCGAATGGCGAGGAGCTGCTCATCCCCGAGCTGCTCCGTAACCATCAGAGTTCCCGAAAAGCCTACCTGGTCCTCGTTTTCAACACGGCCGAGCCGCAGGTGCTGCGGACGTATACCGACCGTCACCTTGTCGGAGCCATTGCGCGCGACTCCGGGGAAACGTGCCGGCGGCAGAGAAAGGCTGACCCCGTCACCCTTGAGCGTGATCTGGTCGCTTTCGCCCGACAGTCTCATCTCGAAAAAGTTCATGGACGGCGAGCCTATGAAGCTCGCCACGAACTGATTGACCGGCCGGCGGTAGAGCTCGAGCGGCGTGCCGACCTGCTGCACCAGGCCATCCTTCATGACCACGATGCGATCCCCGAGCGTCATCGCTTCCACCTGGTCGTGTGTGACGAATATGGAGGTCGTTGGAACGCGTTGGCGAAGCTCTTTGATCTCGAGCCTCATCTGGGCTCTCAATTGTGCGTCGAGGTTTGAAAGCGGCTCGTCGAAAAGAAAAACCTTCGGATTGCGAACGATGCAGCGGCCGAGCGCGACCCGCTGTTGCTGTCCGCCTGAGAGCTGCCGGGGCCGGCGGTCGAGAAGCGCTTCGATTGACAGCACCTTTGCTGCGTGCCGGATGGCTTCGGCTATCTCGGTTTCCGGCGTGCGGCGGTTGCGCAGCCCGAATGCCAAATTGTCGTAAACACTCATGTGCTGATAAAGCGCGTAATTCTGGAACACCATCGCGATATCGCGATCCTTGGGCTGCAGATCGTTCACGACACGACTGCCGATGCTGATTGTGCCTCCGCTGATTTCCTCCAGCCCCGCAATCATGCGCAGCGTCGTCGACTTGCCGCAGCCGGACGGGCCGACCAGCACCACGAACTCCTGGTCGGCGATGTCGAGCGAGAAGTCTTTTACGGCAAGGACCTTGCCGTAAGTCTTGCGCACTTTGCTGAGAATGACCTCCGCCATGATCTAAACCTTCAATCCGCGAATGACGTACTTCTGTCCGAAAATTGTGACGATCAGGGCCGGGCCGATTGCCAGCACGGCAGTGGCGCTCATCAGGTGCCACTCCATTCCGAGCTCATGAACGAATTGGGCCATGACGACGGTCAGGATCGGCGTGTTCTGGGCGGTGAGGATGAGGGCGAACAGGAACTCGTTCCAGGTATAGAGCCAGCACAGTATTGCGAGCGCGGTCATGCCAGGGATGGCGGCCGGCAGTGCGACCCGCCAGAACGCGCCCCAGCGCGAGCAGCCGTCGATCATGGCGGCGTGCTCCATCGAGGGATCGATGCCGTCGAAAAAGCCTTTCATGATCCACGAGAAGAAGCAGATGTGCACGGCCACGTGCGGCAGCAGCAGCCCCCAGTAGGTATCGAAGATGCCGACCGACTGCGTGACGAAATAGAGCGGTAGCACCCAGGAGACGTAAGGCACGCAGCGGAAAACGTAGATCAGACCGAACCACGCGCTCGGGATCGGCCCCCGGAAGCGCGAGAGCATATAGCCAGAGGTGACCGTAACGCCGAGCGAAATGACCGTGGCCAGCGTCGAGATCATGAAGCTGTTGAAGATCGCTTGGAGAACGCGTTCCTGACTGAGGACTTCAAAGAAGTTCTCGATGGTGAAGTCGGTCCCGCGGTGCACGTAGTAGACAGCGTAACCAGGACGCAACGACGTCAACACCAGCCACAGCACGGGGAAGGCGAACAGCAGGCACACTGCGATGATGGCCAGCACGAAGAACGCACGCTTGCCGCCAGGGGCCAGTGCTTCGAGGAAGCTGCGCTGCCGCACCCTGGGAATGGCCTCAGCCAAGCTCATTTCGAAACCTCCACCCAGCGGTTCAGGATGCGGAAGAGCACCATCGCGAAGACGATAATGATCAGTGCACCAACGACAGCCGCGGCGGAGCCCCGCCCGAAATTCAGGAACTGGAATGCCTCGACATAGGCATAAAGGCTGAACACCTCGGTGGAGCGCGCCGGGCCTCCGGCGGAAATCGTCCAGACGATATCGAAGGTGCGGAACGCGTCGATGGCCCGGATGACGACGCAGACCACGATCACCGGCCGCAGCATCGGCAGCGTGATGTAGCGGAATGTGCGCCAGGCGGAGGCGGCATCGATCTTAGCGGCCTCGAAGGGCTCGGGTGGCAAGCTCTGCAGACCGGCAAGCAGCAGCAGCGCGAACCATGGCGTCCACAGCCAGACGTCGGTCAGCAGGATTGCGAAAAATGCCGTCCACTTCTGGGTGAGCCAGGGGATTGGAGCGAAACCGAGAGATTCAACGACGACGTTGACGATGCCGAACTGGTCGTTGAACATCCAGCGGATCATGATGGCGGCAACGACCGGCGCAACCATCAGCGGCAACAGAATGATCGTCTGCACCAGCCAGCGGCCGGGAAATCGCTGATTGAGCAACAGCGCGGTGCCAAGGCCCAGGACGAGCGAGCAGGCAACGCTGACAAACATGAAACCGAAGGTATTGGGCAAGATCGTCCAGAGGAAATCGCTGTCCGTGAGGACGTAGATATAATTATCTAAGCCAATCCAGGTTTTCTGCGGGTCGTACAGCGACCAGTCACGAAAGCTGGCGTTCGCGCCGGTCAGGATGGGCACGATCTGGAAAAAGGTGAGCGCGAAGACTGCCGGCGCAATCAGCACCAGCATGAACCGCTTCTTCTCATCGAGGCCAAGGAAGGAACGCGAAGCCATCAGGGGTGGGTGCCTGTCGTTGACGTCGTACGGAAACGCGTTAATTCAGAGCGTTCGAGTACGTTTTGGGCCTAATCAGCTCTCATCCCAGGACAGGTCGAAGACGCTATCCCGGGATGAGATTGAGCCTTTCCTCGAAGCGGTCGTTCGGTGGCTGCGACTAGTTGCCGGACGCCGCGCGACGGAGCTTCTCGACGCTGTCCTTCAAGGCCTGAGGGATATCCTCGCGCTTGCCCTGGAGAGCACCAATCGCCGCGTCAGAATAGGCCTTATGAAGCGCGGGCCACTCGGGGAAGTAGTAGGCGGAGTGCGCCAGCGGCTTGTTGTCGAACACCGCCTTCGACAGCATGTCGAAGTCCTTGTCGTCTGCGCGCAGCTTCGGCCAGAGCTTGACGTTCGGCGGCGGGCCGCCGGTCTTTTCCCACATTGCGATCTGGCCAGCTTCGTCGGCCAGCATCGCCGCCAACATTTGCTTCGCAATCTTCTTGTGCTCCGCAGGGGCACCCTTCGGAATGGCCCAGGCCCAGACCTCGTTCCAGGAAGTCGGCTTGTCACCGCGCGGCCCCACCGGGAAAGGCGCCATGCCGACCTTGCCGGCGATCTTGGAGCGCTTCGGGTCGTTGAACTCGCCGTAGTGGGTCGAGTCGATCAGCGTGAAGGCAGACTCGCCCGCCATGAAAATGGCGTTCGATTCATTGCGGGTATAGGCCGTCATGCCCGGGGGGCTGATCTTGTGCTTGTTCATCGCATCCCACCAGAATTCCATCACCTCCTGGCTGCACGGATCAGCAATTCCGGGCTCGAAGTTATTGGCCTTGAGCTTCTCGTAGTCACGTTCGAAGAACGGCTTGAGAATGTCGCACTTGTTCGACCATGTGGCCCACCAGAAGGTGAACCATGTGTTGTTCATGGCCATGGCGCCGGCATAGCCCCACTTGACCTTGCCTTCCTTCTGGAGGCGCTTGCTCACCTCCACGAGCTCGTCGAATGTCGTCGGCACCTCTTCCGGCTTCAGGAGATCGGTGCGGTAGAAGAACGTCCCCACCGTATGGGCCATCGGTACGGAGGTGGGCTTCTTGTCGTCGTTAAGGAAGGCCTCGAGCACCCAAGGGTCGGTATTCTCCATGCCGGGGATGTCGTCGGTCGGCTCGACCCACTTCTTCCAGAGCTGGCCCCAGTCGTCGTTGCTGTGTCTTATTCACATATTACGCTGC
>JAEVZQ010000001.1 GCA_023392135.1 Pseudomonadota bacterium
CCCGATGCTCGAGCTCAGTGCGTCTTGCAATGCAGGCCGCCGTCGACGCACAGATCGATGCCCGTGATGTATTTCGCCTCGTCAGAGGCCAGGAACAGCGCGGCATGCGCGATATCCCAGCCGTCGCCCATGCGTTTCATCGGCGCGACGGCGGCGCGCTGCTGCTGCATTTCCGTGAAGTCCGTGTAGTGGTCCTTCATCGCCTGATAGATGTGTGGTGTATCCATCAAACCAGGGAGGATCGTATTGGCGCGGATGCCTTTGTCCGCATACTGGAGGGCGATCGCGCGGGTGAAATGATTAACGCCGGCTTTCGAGGCGTAATAGGAAATATAGTTGAAGTGCAGCCAGCGGATCGATGCCAGTGATGAGATGTTGATGATCGACCCGCTGCCCTGAGCCTCCATGATCGGCAGCACGCACTTGCATGTGAAGAACATGCTCTTCAGGTTCACGGCCATGACCCGGTCCCACTGCTCCTCAGTGGTCTCGACGGGTCCGCCCTCGATGTTCATGCCCACGTTGTTGTGCAGCACGTCGATGCGGCCCCATCGCGCTTTGACCGTATCGACGACGGAGCGCACCCGGTCGAGGTCGATGACGTCCGCCTGCAACGCCAGTGCCGTTCCGCCTTCGCTTTCAATGATTTCGCGGGTGCGCTCGGCGGCTTCCGCATTGATGTCGACGCAGGCGACCTTTGCCCCTTCCCGCGCATAAAGCACGGCCGAAGCCTTGCCGTTGCCCCAGCCTTCTCCGACCGAGCCCGCACCGAAGACGAGTGCGATTTTGTTTTCAAGGCGTCCTGGCATGTGTGTCAGCTTTCTGCTTCTTGGGAAGGCGAGCGCCTTTGCGCGAAAATAGGAGGTATGACCTTTGAGCCAAGTCTTTTGTGGCCCGTTCGAACACCTTAAGGCTCCATTACGGCGCCGCCGCTGACCACCAAGGTGTGCCCGGTGATGAAAGCGGATCGCTCGGAAAGAAGAAAGGCGACGGCTTCGGCGATGTCTGCGGCCGTGCCGAGGCGTTTCAGTGGCGTCTCGGCGATCCGGCCCGGAAGGATGTGCTGGTCGAGCTGGCCGAGCATGTCGGTGTCGGTCAGACCTGGCGCAACCGCGTTCACGCGCACGGCCGGCGCCAGAGCTTCGGCGAAGCAGCGCATCATGCCGATCACGCCCGCTTTCGCGGCGACGTAGTCGATCTGCCGGGCGCGCGGGCGGAGCGCGCCGATCGAGCTCAGACAGACGATGCGGCCGAAGCCGCGGGCCAGCATATCGTCCTTGACCTGCTTGATACTTATGAAGGCGCCGTCGAGGTTTACGCGAAGGGTTTCGCGCCAGATGTCCAGCGTCAGCTCGGAGTGGTCGCGCGGGTGCGTCGTCCCCGCGTTGGCGACCAGCAGCGCGATCGGACCGAGGGTCTGTCGGGCGGCGTCGACGGCGGCCGCAAACTCGGCCTCATCGCCGACATCGGCGCGGAACAGCTCGCACACGCCACCATCGGCCTCGATCGCGGCCTTGACGTCAGTGGCAGCGGCGTGATTGCCAACGTAGTTGAGCGCGATTTTTGCGCCGCCTCTAGCGAGCCGCAGGCAACAGGCTTTACCGATCCCTCTCGCCCCACCGGTTACCAGCGCGACGCGGCCGGCGAACTCCGCCGTCTCGTCCGCCATACGTTTCCCCCTGCTACGCGATAGCCCGTTCAACGAGGCCGATCTTGACTAAAGGTATGATGTCTTGGCTGGAAAATCATGTCAAGCTGGTTGCACGAGAATCGGCTTTCCGGCCAGCTTGGCTGCTCGGAATTCCTTCCAGCATTCGAGGCAGAAGTGGAATCGAATTTGATCCGCAATCATCCGACGACGGAGAAGACGAAAAAGTCGCTCAGCAGGCTGGAGGTCGTACTCGATCATATCAAGCACCAGATCGCCGACGGAACACTCCAGGCGGGTACGCAGCTGCCGCCCGAGCTCGAGCTTGCGCGTGAGCTCGGCGTCAGCCGGACCCCCGTGCGCGAGGCCATGAAGGTGCTCGCGGCCGCCGGGGTCGTCGAGGTGCGGCACGGTCACGGCACGTTCGTGACAAATGGCGCGCAAGCCTCTCTGGGCCAGCTTCTGCTGTTCGAGATCTATATGAAGGACACCACGCCGCGGAAGCTGATGGAGGTCCGGACCATTTTCGAGCGCAGCGCAGCGGAGCTGGCCGCGCAACGGCGCACGCCTGAAGATCTGCAGGAGATGCGCGCCTGCATCGAGCGCTTGCGTCCGCTGGCGGCGGCGGACCCTCTGGATTTCGATGCTACCCTCGCGGCGGATCTCGACTTTCACCGCGCCATTTACCGGGCAGCCAAGAACGCGCTGGTAGAAACGCTGGCGAACTTCGTCCTGAACATGGTGTCCGGCTGGCTGCGCCGGTCACACGCGAATGGCGGGCTAAGGGATACCGTGCGCCTGCATGAGATCATGTACGCGATGATCGAGGCGCAGAACAGCGGCGGCGCGCGGGAATGCTACGGCGTCGAGGCCAATATGGAGCACTTCCGACAAATGCTGGAGGAAATGGAGCGGCGCGAACGTGAGGTGGGCGACCCCGCGGAATACACGCCGCGTTCTTCAAATTTCCCGCGGATCTAGACTGCAAAGCGCATCTGGGACGGCAAACGATTTAGGAGAGGCGCGCGCGGCGGCTTAACTGCTCTTGGACTGACATAGCGGTCGTGGCGACTTGCAGTCTTTTCGATCTGACGCCCACCATCATCTCAAAGGGCTAGCCAAATATACGAGCGCCAGCGACGACCGACCCCAAATCGGCGGTAATTCCTCGCCACCGACCGCTAGCCGCTCGACGCTTCGTAAATTGACGCAGACAGCAACCACATCGCTATCCAAGTGGGCGCATTCCGCTGTTCCAAAATATGTGGTGCTCGGACTGGTTTATCATTTGCCGGGATGAACATCAGCCTTGCAACGTCCCTGATCTGAGTGCATAGTCGCATTCAATAACGCATACGCTAACTCACGCAGGAGCCTCAATGACGCCTGTCGCGCCTCTCAATGCGCCTCAGGAGACCGGCCGAGGGCAGCGCTCGGCCGAGCTTGCGTATCTCCACATCAAGCAGAAGATCCTCGACAACGAATACCCGCCGGGCGCGTACGTTCTCGAGCAGGACATCGCGGCCGAGCTGAAGCTGTCACGGACGCCCGTGCGAGAGGCGCTGGTGCGTTTGCAGCAGGACGGGCTGGTGCAGATCGTGCCGCGGCACGGGGTCCGCATCTCGCCTCTCTCGCCCGCCGACATGCGCGAGATCTACGAAGTTCTGATGAGCCTGGAGCCGACGGCCGTCGAGCTGCTCGCACGACGGCGCCCGGCGCTGACCGAGCTCGCGCCGCTGGTTCAGGCCTGCGACGCCATGGAGGCCGCCCTGTCCCGCGGTGGGCCGGACTTGAAAGCCTGGGCTGCCGCCGACGAGTCCTTCCACGTCAATCTCGCGCGCATGTGCGGCAACAACCGGCTCGCGGCCATGATCATGACGGTCTGGGACCAGGCGCACCGTGCCCGCATGTTCACGCTCACGCTGCGTCCGGTCCCGCGTCGCTCCACCGAGGAGCATCGCTCCGTGGTCGAAGCCATCCTGGCCGGGGATGCGGCCGGCGCACACAAGCTCTACGCCGCGCATCGCCGTCGTGGCGGGGTGGAGCTGATGTCCATCATCGAACGGCACGGATTGCAGCATCTATGAAGTCGAACGTCTTCCATGTCGTGCAGATGCCGGGCGACGGCATCGGAACCGAGGTGATGCAGGCGGCGGGCGCCGTCCTCGCCGCGGTCGAGGCCCGCTATGGCCTCGGCTTCCGCTATGAGACGGTTCCGGGTGGTGCCCACTATTTCAAGGAAACCGGTAAAGTTCTGCCAGCAGACGGCTTCGATCGCGCCAAGCGCGCCGATGCCATCCTGTTCGGAGCCATGGGCTGGCCCGACATCCGGTTCCCGGATGGCACAGAGATCGCCCCGCAGCTCGATCTGCGCTTCGGCCTCGACCTCTATGCGGGCGTGCGGCCGATCCGTGCTATCCCGGGCGTGCCAACCGCGCTCTCGCATCCCAGGGCCAAGGATATCGATCTCGTCATCATCCGCGAGTCGACGGAGGGCATGTTCGCGTCCCGCGGCAAGGGTGTCATCGTTGACGGCCGTGAGGCGCGCGATACGCAGGTCATTACCCGGCGCACCACGGAGCGCCTGACGGATTTCTCGTGCCGGCTGGCACGCCGGCGCAAGGCCGAGCGCGGCACGCCGGGGCGCGTGACCCTGGTGGACAAGGCGAATGTGTTCGTGTCGTTCGCGTTCATGCGGCAGGTCTTCCACGAGGCAGCGGCTGCCCACCCCGATATCGAGGCGCGGCACCACTACGTCGATGCAATGGCGCTGGATCTGGTGCGCCGGCCATGGGACTTCGACGTGCTGCCGATGGAGAACCTGTTCGGGGATATCCTGTCCGATCTGGGCGCCGGCCTGATCGGCGGCATGGGTTTCGCACCATCCGCCGACGTCGGCGACGATCACGCGCTGTTCCAGCCGAGCCATGGATCCGCGCCGGACATTGCCGGCCAAGGCATCGCCAATCCGACAGCCATGATCCTCTCGGCAGCGATGATGCTCGACTGGCTCGGCGAGCGGCACGGCAGCGACGACGCACGTGTGGCCGCCCGCGCCGTCGAGAAGAGCGTTGACCTCGCTTTTGGCAGCGGGCGGGTCCGCTCCTGCGATATTGGCGGTAGCGACGGCACCGTCGCCATTGGCCGCGCGGTGGCCGAAGCGATCCGCTCAGGGGAGGCCGACCCGGCATGATGCTGTCGGTCGCCATCGCCGGCCTCGGCTACTTCAGCCGTTTTCACCAGGATGCATGGAGCCGCTGCTCCGACGTCCGCGTGATCGCAGTGGCCGACCAGGACCCCTCCAAGCGTGAGGCTGCGCTCCGTCTTTTCCCAGATGCGGTGGCCTACGACGACGCCGAGGCGATGCTGGCCGCCGCCCGGCCCGACCTGGTCGACCTCGTCACGCCGCCGGCGAGCCATCTGCGCCTTGTCGAGGCAGCAGCGGCGCGCCGGATCGCGGTCGTTTGCCAGAAGCCGCTGGCGCCCGACTGGGATACCGCTGTGGCATTGGTCGAAGCCGCCGAGCGAGCCGGCATCACCCTCGCAGTGCACGAAAATTTCCGTTTCATGCCTTGGTTCCGCGAGGCGAGGGACCTCGTTCTTGCCGGGCGCATCGGCACGCCGCTTCACGTCTCGTTCCGGCTGCGGCCGGGGGATGGGCAAGGGCCTGACGCCTATTTGGCACGGCAACCCTATTTCCAATCGATGCCGCGGTTTCTGATCCACGAGACCGGCATCCACCTCATCGACGTGTTTCGCTTCCTGCTCGGCGAGATCAGCGGCGTGTTTGCCCGCCTGAAACGGTTCAACCCGGCGATCGCGGGCGAGGATGCCGGCATCGTGGTGTTCGATTTTCAGAGCGGCGCTACGGGTTTGTTCGACGGCAATCGACACGTCAGCCATCCCTCTGACGACCCGCGGATGACAAACGGTGTGATGCTGCTGGAGGGGACCGGCGGGACGATCCGGCTCGACGGCTACGGCAGGCTGTTCACGATGCCGAACGGTGGCACGGAAACCGAGCACGTCTATGCCTGGGAAGACCGCGGCTATGGCGGCGACTGCGTGTTCCACCAGATCCGCCACATCGCAGACCACTTCGCGCGCGCCACGCCGCTGGTGAATGACGGCCGCGCTTACTTGCGCAACATCGCGATCGAAGAGGCGATCTATCGCTCCGATAAAGAGGGGCGATTCATCGACGTTTGACGGCAGGCACGGCCGGGTAAGGGCCTCACAGACCAATCAAGCTGCAAACCGAAGAAGTGGAGGAAATTCGATGACGACTACGAGACGAAATGTACTGAAGGCGGCCGGCGCTGGTGCCGTGCTGACCGGTTTTCCCTTCATCGCCCGCGCTCAGAGCGCCCAGGTCCTGAAGTTCAATCACACGGACACGGCCATCGGCGCCCGCCAGCAGGCGGCCCTGATGTTCGCGGAGAAAGTCGAGAAATACACCGAGGGCCGCTACAAGGTCCAGGTGTTCCATTCGGGCCAGGTGGCGAACGATGCCAAGTCGGTGGAGCAGCTTCAGGTCGGCGGACTCGACTTCGCCATTACCGGCGTCGTCACTTTCACCACCCACGTCAAACCGCTGTCGCTCGTTGCCCTGCCCTATCTCGCCGAGACCTACGAGCAGGGCTGGAAGCTCTACGACACCTCGAAGTTCATCAAGACGCAGATGGATGCGCTGCCGGCCAAGGGCATGCGGGTCATCGGCAATTGGGAGGCCGGCTTTCGCAGCTTCAGCACGGACTTCCCGCTGAACTCCCCGGCCGACGCCAAGGGCAAGAAGCTTCGCATCGCGCCCGTCGAGATGATCCGCTGGATCATGGAGGCGCAGGGCTGGACGCCGATCATCCTGCCGGTGACCGAGGTCTATCTCGCCATTCAGCAGGGCACGGTAACGGGCCAGGAGAACCCGATCGACACCATCTACTCGCAGCGCTTTTACGAGGTCGCAAAGCACATCACCCTGTCCCAGCACGTCTATTCGCCGCTGTGGCTGGCGATGGCGGAACGCTCCTTCAAGCGCCTGTCGGCAGCCGACCAGGAAGCGGTGATGCGCGCCAGCAAGGAAGCCGGCGACTGGAACCGGCAGGAGGTGCGCGCCAACGACGAGCGTCTGCTCAAGGAGATGGCGGACAAGGGTGCGATCATCAACAAGCCCGACCTGAAGCCGTGGCGGGAGGCCTCCGAGCCTGCCATCGAGAAGGCCCGGCAGGCCTACGGCGCCGACATCACCGACCAGCTCATTGCCGAAGCCGCGGCGATCCGCGGCGCGTGATGCGAGGTACGCGCAGGAGGCCCCGGCCGCATCGCGGGGGCCTTCTGTCCGGCAAGGGGAGGCTGCCGTGACAAGGCTCTGTGATATATTGACGAAATCCATAGACCTCGCGCTCGTCTACGGCGGCTTGCTCGTCTGCGCGTTCGTCTTCACCAACGTCCTCGTGCGCTATCTGATGGCCCTCGATCTCGCCTGGGTGAACGAGGTCGGCGAGACGCTGTTCGTGTGGCTGACGTTCCTCGGCGGCGCCCGCGCAGTGCGCTCGCACGCCCACCTCATGGTCATCGAGTTCGTTGAGCGCATCCCGGCGGGCTTCAGCCGCCTCCTCTTCACGACCCTGGCCCTGCTGACGATCGCGATCCTGATCGGGCTCGTATGGTTCGGCGCCGGCATCGCCATCACCAACATGGACCAGACGATGAGCGTCACCGGATGGCCGGTGGGCGTCATGTACTGGGCGATGCCGGTCGGGTCGGCGCTTGCCGCCATCTTCGTCGTCGAGCAGATCCTGCGCGGTGACGATTTCCGCACCGTGGCCGCGGCCGCCTTCTCCCTCGGAGAGGAAGAGATCTGACCGATGAGCTTTGCAGTTACCGTTGCTTCCTTCTTCGGGCTGGCCTTCATCGGTCTGCCGATCGTCTGGTCGGTGATGGCGGCGACGCTCCTCTACATGATGCTGTCGTCCGGCAGCTACACGTTCGAGGGCATGGCGCTCGCCTTCGTGGGCGGCGTGGAGCCGTTCCATCTGCTCGCCGTGCCGATGTTCATCGTCGCCGGCGAGCTGATGGGACACGGCGGCGTCTCCAACCGCCTGATCGACTTCGCCTCGAAGTACCTGCGCTTCCTGCCCGGCAATCTCGGCACCGTCACCGTGACGTCGTCGATGATCTTCGCCGGCGTCTCCGGCTCGGCTGTCGCCGATACGGCCGCCGTCGGCGGCGTCATGGTACCCGGCATGCAGCGGCGCGGCTACACGGCGAGCTTCGCCGGCGCGCTGGTCGCGGTTTCGGGCACGATCGGCATCATCATTCCGCCGTCGATCCCGATGATCGTGTTCGCGTTCCTCGCCAGCACGTCCGTGAAGGACCTGTTCCTGGCCGGCATCATCCCGGGCCTTCTGTTCGGCTTCGGCCTGATCGCCTGGAGCCTGTTCGTCGCCCGGCGTCAGAGCTGGGACCCGGGCGGCACGATGCCGCCGCTGGGCGAGATCTGGCGCAGCTTCGTCGCCTGCGTACCGGCCCTTTTGATGCCGCTCATCATTCTGGGCGGCATCTTCGGTGGCATCTTCACGCCAACGGAGGCCGGAGCGGTCGCAGTCGCCTATGCGCTGTTCGTCGGCCTCTTCATTTATCGGGAGCTCACCTTCGCCAAGCTGCCGAAGCTGCTGCTGCAGTCCTTCATCACGTCTGCTGTCGTGATGATGGTGATCGGGGCGACGACGGCGCTCGCCTGGGTGATCACGCTCGAGGGCGTGTCGTTCATGCTGGTCGAGCTGATCCGCGAGTTGACGACGAGCAAGGAGGTGTTCCTGCTCATCGTCAACGTGCTGCTGCTGATCCTCGGCATCTTCCTCGAGCCGATCCCGGCCATGGTGCTGACGACGCCGCTGCTGCTGCCGGTGGCCAAGGCCATGGGGGTCGACCCGGTCCATTTCGGTCTCATCGTCACCTGCAATCTGGCGCTCGGACTGTTCACCCCGCCGGTCGGCGGTACGCTGTTCGTCGCCGCCAAGATCGCCAACGTCCGCATGGGACAGATCACGCGCGACCTCATACCGATGTTCGCGATCTGCCTGATCGTGCTCGCCATCGTCACCTATATGCCGGGCTTCGTCATGGCGCCGGTGGAGTGGTTCCGATGATCGATCTGGCTGAGGTCTCGTTCGTCGGCTCCGGTCTGGTGCGGCCGGAATGCGTGCTGGCGACGGAGGCCGGCGATCTCTACACCGCCGACTGGCGCGGCGGCGTCGCGCACATCCGGCCGGACGGCTCGCAGACGCTCTACGCCGGAACCAGCGCTGATCTGCCGGAAGGCGCGCGCCCCAACGGGATCGCCCTCGACCGCGACGGATCGTTTCTGTTCGCCAACCTCGGCAGCGAGGTCGGCGGCATCTGGCGGATCGACCGCAAGGGGCAAATTCGCCAGGTGCTGACCGAGATCGACGGCAAGCTGATCCCGCCGTCCAACTTTGTTCTGCGCGACCGCCGCGAGCGGCTGTGGCTGACGGTCTCGACCCGCCTGACGCCACGCTCGCTCGACTATCGTCAAAGCGCGGCGACCGGCTTCATTGCGCTGATGGATACCCGCGGGGCCCGGATCGTCGCCGACGGGCTGGGCTTCACCAACGAATGCCTGGTCGATCCGGAGGAGCGCTATCTCTACGTCAACGAGACCTATACGCGGAAGCTCTCGCGCTTCCCGCTCAGGCCGAACGGCGATCTCGGTACCAAGGAGGTGGTGTGCACCTTCGGCCGTGGCCAATACCCGGACGGCATGGCGATGGACGCCGAAGGCCGGCTGTGGGTGACGAGCATCATCTCAAATCAGTTGCTCAGGATCGATCCTGACACGGGTATGATGGACGTGGTTCTCGAAGACAGCGCCCCGGATCACGTCGACTGGGTCGAGCGGGCCTATCTGGCCGACGCTCTCGCCCGGTCGCACATGGACACGATCCGCAGCCGCAAGCTCCGCAGCATCTCCAGCATCGCCTTCGGCGGCAGGGATCTGCGCACCGCCTATCTCGGCTGCCTGCTTGGCGACAGCATCGCCGCCCTGCGCATGCCGGCGGCAGGTGTCCCGCCAGTGCATTGGTAGCATCAAAGCCGGTGCTGCCGCGTACAAAGAACGCAAAAGAGCAAGCCTTTGTCCGCCTCGGGTGCACCCTA
>JAEVZQ010000002.1 GCA_023392135.1 Pseudomonadota bacterium
CGGATCCTGGATTTCAGGATCCGAAACCGTGTCGAACCTGATGTCCTCCTTGCCGTGCCAAACGAGGGCTTTCATCCGTGGCTCCTTGCGTCAGGCGCTCAGCCATCAACTGCGAAGCTCCCAAGCAGGCGAGCGAATGCGGCCGGCACCGGGATTGCTTTCATAATTGCCAGCGATCAGGATATGTTCCCGTCGTTCCGCCGACCGGGCGACGTCCTGGCCAGATCACATGGCGCCTTTTGCGTGCAGGGGCCGTCAGCGGCGCAGCGCGTACAGCATTCCGGAGCCGAGGAGCAATGCCATGACGGTTACCATCTATCACAATCCCGCCTGCGGAACGTCCCGCAATACGCTGGCGCTGATCCGGCAGTCCGGGGAGGAGCCGGAGGTGATCGAATACCTGAAGACGCCGCCTTCCCGGGAGCGGCTTGTTGAGCTGATCGGCGCAATGGGCATCACGCCCCGCGCGTTGCTGCGCCGGAAAGGAACGCCTTACGACGAGCTCGGCCTTGATGATCCCAAATGGAGCGATGATGAAATCATCGATTCCATGCTGGCGCACCCGATCCTGATCAACCGGCCCATCGTGGTGACGCCAAAAGGTGTCCGGCTGTGCCGCCCCTCAGAGACAGTGCTGGAAATATTGCCGAACCCAAATATCGGTCAGTTCACTAAATAGGATGGCGAGGCGGTCAGAAGCCAAAATGGCTGAAGGGTTATATTGCCGCCTGCGTTCCTTTGGTCCCGCGCATTAATTCTTGCTCGCCTTTCCCGCATCGAGCAACTCGCGCAGTTTGCGTGCCAGCTCCTGCTGCGTGTAGGGCTTGTTCAGCAGGTGCACCTTGGCGTCGAGGCGGCCGTTGTGAACGATTGCGTTGCGGGTGTAGCCGGTCGTGAAGAGCACGGGCAGGCCGGGGTAGCGCTGCTTCAGAATCTCAGCCAGATCGCGACCGCTTCCCTTGCCCGGTAGAACGACGTCTGTGAAAAGCAGGTCTATGGGCGGTGCATCTTCGATCGCCTTCAGGGCGCCATCGACGTCTGCCGCTTCGATGACGTGGTAGCCCAAATCCTCGAGCACTGAAACCGCGTACTCGCGGACTCCCAGATTGTCCTCCACGACGAGCAAGACTTCGTTCGATTGTGCGCGCGGCACGGGCAGAACCGGGCGGTCTGTGCCGGCCGGGTTGGCCGGCATATCGATGGTCTCTGTGCTCCGCGGAAGGTAGACCTTTACCGTCGTGCCCACGCCCATCTCGCTGTAGATACGCACATGGCCGTGTGACTGCTTCACGAACCCATGCACCATGGCGAGGCCCAGGCCGGAGCCGGCGCCCGTTCCCTTGGTCGTGAAGAACGGCTCGAAAACGCGGTCCAGCACATCACGAGCGATGCCGGTCCCTGTATCGGTTATGCTCAGCATCACGTACTGCCCAGGCGCGACGTCGCCGAACCGGCGGGTGTATGTCTCGTCCAGGTATGTGTTGGCCGTCTCTACGGTCAGGTTCCCGCCGCCGGGCATGGCATCCCTTGCATTGATGACGAGGTTCAGCAGAACGTTTTCGACCTGGTTGGCGTCGACGAATGTCGGCCACAATCCGCCGGCGAGGACCGTCTCCACCTCGATGCTCTCGCCCAGCGTGCGATGCAGCAGGTCGGACATGCCGGCCACGAGACGATTGAGATCGAGGTTCGTTGGTTCGAGCGCCTGCCGGCGCGAGAAGGCAAGCAATCGGTGCGTCAGTTGAGCCGCGCTGCGGCTGCCCTGCATCGCGAGCTCGATGGGCTTCGACAGCGTCGTTGCGAAATGACGAGCTTCCTGACCGGCATCCATGGCGCTGAGCCGACGCCGAACCGTGTCGAGGTTGCCGATGATGACCGTCAGCAGATTGTTGAAGTCGTGAGCCATTCCGCCAGTGAGCTGACCGATGGCCTCCATCTTCTGAGACTGGCGCAGTGTGTCCTCTGTCTCGCGCCTGAGCCGAGCCTCGCATTCGAGCTCGGCCGTGCGCGCCATCAGGCGGCCGATATAATGGGTGATTGCACGGCCCACGAGCAGCGCGAGCGCGACCGTTGCGGCAAGGCTGATCAGGACCAGGGCCATGAGCATCGAGCGGAGCTGCGAGGCCTCGGCCTGAAACGCAACCAGCTGACCTTCTTCGGCTTGCGAAAGGCTGTTGAGGCGCTCCCGGATTTCCGTCATCAGCGCCTGCCCCTCGTTCAGCTGCTCGCGATCGCGGGCTTGTCCTACATCGCCTTGTTGCAGCGTGGCGATACCCGCCCGCAGCCTGCTCAAACGGCGTTCGATAAGTGCCGACAGGTCATCAAGCTGTGCATCGAACGTGGAGTTTTCCTGACCGAGCTGCTTCAGTTTGGCCCACTCGGGCTCGAGCGCGGACTCGGCAGTTCTGTATGGTTTCAGAAAATGCTCATCGCCGGTAAGCAGGTAGCCGCGCTGGCTCGTCTCCGCGAGCTGGAGCGTGGCGATCACCTGCTCGGTCAGGCGGTGGACCTGCAGCGTGCGCTCGACGACGGTGTCTGCGCTGTGGGAGCGAGCCGCGATCAGGCCGGCGGAAACACCCGCAATCAGGAGCGCGACGAAGCTCGCAGCAAACATCGCCAGGGTCCACCGCGGCAGCCGGTCGGCCTCGTCCAATCC
>JAEVZQ010000069.1 GCA_023392135.1 Pseudomonadota bacterium
CCACCCCCCCGCGCCGGCCGGGGGCGGCGGCCCCCCCCCCCCCCCCCCACGCCCCACCTGCATCCTGCCTTTCCGGTTCCGAAAAGCCGTCATCAGTATGTTCCCCACCCGCCTCACGCGCACCGTCGATTTGCTCGACCAGGTGAATTACTGGGCCGGCAGATTGGTCGGCTGGCTCATCATCCCGATGGTCCTGAGCCTCGTCTATGAGGTCACCGCGCGCTACCTGTTCAATGCGCCGACCATCTGGGCCTACGACATGACGTACATGCTCTACGGCACGTTCTTCATGGTGGGCTCGGGCTACACGCTCATGCGGGGCGGGCACATCCGCACCGACATGATCTACGCGAGCCTCTCGACGAGGACGCAGGGCGCCATCGATTTGGTCTGCTACCTGCTCTTCTTCTTTCCCGCGCTGATCGCCTTCCTCTGGGTGACCTGGCCATTTTTCACCAGCTCCTTCATGCGGGCGGAGCGCGTGGTGTCGTCACCCTGGATGCCCTACATCTATCCTCTCAAGTTCATGATGCCGCTCACCTGCATCCTGCTCCTGATCCAGGGAGTGGCGGAGCTCCTGCGCTCTATTCACGCGATGCTCACGGGAGAGTGGCTGCCGCGCCCGAATCCCTCTCCAGCCGAGGAGAGGCCCAGTGTCTGAAGAGTGGCTCGGCATTCTGTCGATTGCGATCTTGTTCATCGCCATCTTCATCGGCTTCCCGATCGCTTTCACCCTCGTCGCGGTAGCGCTCGGCGTCGGCTATTATGCGCTCGGCGCGATTTCCCTTCATCTGATGACGCTGCAATTCTTTGCTGTGATGAAGGAGACGTCCCTCGCGTCGGTGCCTTTCTTTCTCTTCATGGGCTATCTGCTGGAGCAATCGCGCCTGATGGAGCGGCTGTTTCGCGGTATCCAGCAGCTGCTGGCGGGTGTGCGCGGGTCGCTCTATCTCGCCGTTCTCATCACCTCGACCATCTTCGCCGCAGCCACGGGGATCGTGGGCTCGTCGGTCACGCTGCTCGGGGTCATGGCGGCGCCATCGATGACGCGCTCCGGCTACGATGTGCGGATGTCGGCTGGCGCGATAACAGCGGGCGGCACACTCGGAATTCTCATTCCGCCATCGGTCATGCTGATCGTGATGGGGCCGGTCGTGGGCGTTCCAACGACGGATCTGTTCGCGGCTGCAATCCTGCCGGGCCTGCTGCTTGCGGGCCTCTACATCGCCTACTGCCTTACGCGGAGCTACCTCAATCCGGCCCTTGGCCCGGCGCTGGAAGTGCACGAGCGCGGCCTGAAGCTGGACGTGCTGAAGGAGCTGACCATCGGAGTTTTACCGGTCGTCATCGTCATTCTGGCGACACTCGGCGTCATTCTGGCCGGCATCGCTACTCCCACCGACGCGGGCGCAGTCGGCGCTTTCGTAGTGCTGCTCCTCACCGTGCTGTCCGGAACGATCACATGGACCAAGCTCAAGCGGGCCGTGTACGCGACGCTCGAAGTGTCGTGCATGATCCTGCTGCTCGTCGCCGCCTCCAACTACTTCGGCGCCGTCTTCTCGCGGCTCGGCTCCGCCAACATGATCGCCGAAGGCCTGCTGACGCTGTCGCTGCCGACCGAAGCCATGCTGCTTCTGATCCTCGCCGTGATCTTCGTACTGGCATGGCCGCTCGAGTGGGTGCCGATCATCCTGATCGTCGTCCCGATCCTCCTGCCGTTGATCAAGCAGCTTGGCGTCGACCTGCTGTGGTTTTCGACGCTCGTGGCGGTCTGCCTGCAGACTGCGTGGCTTTCGCCGCCCGTCGCCCTGTCCGCTTATTTCCTGCGAGGCGTGGTTCCGAATTGGACGCTGAAGGACATCTACGCCGGCATGATGCAGTTCATGGTGCTGCAGATCCTCGGGTTGCTGATCCTTTTCGCATTCCCCGCGCTTGCAACCTGGCTCCCCGCCGTGCTGCGGAACTGACGCATCCTCGGCCGCAGCGCACTTGCGGATCGGGTGCCCGTACGTGATCGTTTCAGGATTACGAACGGACCCAAGGCATCGGATAAGCGCGTGCCCATCGGGCGGTGTCACCGTTTGGCCGGATTTGCCGCTGATAGGCTGCCCACCAATTGCGCGGAGATTCCTGGAGCAGCCGGGTCATGGAACAGGAGAGTGGCGCTCAGCTCTTCCTGGTCGTGGAGACCGGGCAGACGGCCGCGGATCGTCTGGCGGCCGCCCTGGCTGCTGCGCCGGTTGCCTCCGTTCTGATCGTTCCGCCAGCGGGCCAGCCGCTCGAAGAGGCAGCCGCCGAGCCGCTCGTGGAGCAGGCCCAGACCCGAGGGGCAGCCGCACTGCTCCTGGATGATACCGACCTCGCCAGAAAGCTGCGTGCCGATGGCGTTCACCTCCAGCACAGCAAGGACATCGAGAGCCGCTACCACTCCGCACGGCAAGCCCTCGGTCGCAACGCAATCATCGGCGTGCATGCCGGCAAGTCCCGTCACGATGCTATGGTCCTCGCGGAGGGAGGCGCCGAGTACATTGCCTTTGGCATCCCCGAGGGTGTGACGGACAGGGCGTCCGCACATGAGCGCCGGTTGGACCTCGTCACTTGGTGGGCGGAGATCTTCGAGGTCCCCTGCGTCGCAATGGATGTGGAAAATCCGGCGGACGCCGCAGAGCTGGCGCGGGCCGGTGCCGACTTCATCGGCGTTACCCTTCCTGTAGGCGAGCCACTGTCCGAGATCGATCAGCGATTGAGAGCGATCGCTGAGGCTGCCCAATCAGCGATGGTGGAGTGAAGGGGCGGAGTTGATGCGAACCGGAGCGAAGTTGTTGGCGGGCTGGCTGGGGCTGCTGATCGCAATCCCGCCGGCGTTTGCCGAAACGAGCTCCTGGTCGACAGAAACCGCGCCCAATATTCCCAACGCGAAGGCCAAGGCCCCGGCGAAGCCGAAACCGAAGGCTCAGTCGAAGCCCATGGCGCGGCCGCAGCCGAAGGGCCCCAAGCCCCTGCAGAATAATCAGGCCGCCGATCCGCTCAGCAGGTTCACGCCGGGCAAGTCCGAAAGCTCCATGTCGCGTTACCTTGCCCCGGCTACAGGCGAGGATGCCGCCTACATCGCCTTCGAGCAGGGCCAGTATCTCACCGCGCTCAATCTGGCCGAGCGTGCGGCCAACGAAGGCGATCCGCAGTCTCATACGCTGGTCGGCCGCATCTACGCAGAAGGGCTGGGCGTGCCCCAGGACGAGGCCGTCGCAGCCCAATGGTACGCTCGCGGTGCCGAGCTCGGCGATATCGAGTCGGCGTTCGCCCTCGGCCTGCTGTTCGCCGAAGGTAAGGGCGTGGAAAAGGATCGGGCAGCAGCGGCGCGCATGTTCGAGATGGCAGCCGCCAAAGGGCACCCGTATGCCAATTACAATCTCGGCATCCTGTTCCTGAACGGCGATGGGAAGCCAGAGAACCCGAACCGCGGCGCCCTGCACATCCGGTACGCGGCGGAGCAGGGCGTGGTTGCCGCGCAGTACGACCTCGCAGTGCTCTTCCAGAAAGGCCACGGGCTGGAGCCGGATGCCTATCAGGCCGCTCTCTGGATGAAGCGCGCCGCGGACCAGGGACTGGTCGAGGCGGAATACGATTACGCCGTCATGCTGCTGCGCGGCTTCGGTCTCAATGCCGACGTGCCGAAGGCCGTCGACTATCTGCGGTCCGCCGCCGAGAAGGGTTTTGCCGGCGCGCAGAACCGCCTCGCCAATGTTCTGGCGGACGACAGCCATGGCCCCCCGCACCTCGTGGAAGCGGCCAAGTGGCGCATCCTTGCACGGGATGGCGGGCTCGAGGACAAAAAGCTCGACGATCTCGTGGCCAAGCTTTCTGATTCCGACCGGCGGGCAGCCGAGAAGGCAGCCCAGGAGTGGCGAGACCGGGCCGCGGTGGGCGTCCTCACGAATTGATCCAGCGCCGGAACCGCCTGCAGCTACAGGGCCTTCCCCTTGTCATTGCGGACCGGAGCCGCTACTCGAAACGGCCAACTCCCGAGAGCCCTTATTGGCCACCGGCCCGCTCTTATAATTCTCAGTCGTGTCGAGGCGCTGTTCGCATGCCAGCTTCTGCTCTGATGAACGTCATGGTCGCCGCCACGCGGAAGGCCGCGCGCAGCCTGGCGCGCGACTTCGGCGAGGTGGCGCAGCTACAGGTGTCACTCAAGGGGCCGGCGAATTTCGTCTCCGCAGCTGACCACCGTGCCGAGGAGATCCTTTTCAAGGAGCTGTCGCGCGCTCGCCCGGGCTATGGCTTCCTGATGGAGGAGAGCGGCGAGGTCGAAGGCGCGGACAAGAGCCATCGCTGGATCATCGATCCGCTCGACGGCACGACCAATTTCCTGCACAGCATTCCGCTGTTTGCGATCTCCATCGGGTTGGAGCGCGATGGGCAGCTCGTTGCAGGGCTGATCTATAATCCCATAACGGATGAGATGTATACGGCAGAGAAAGGCAAGGGCGCATTTCTGAACGACCGTCGCATCCGTGTGGCCGCGCGCCAGTCACTTTCAGACGCCGTGGTGGCCACCGGGATTCCTCACCGCGGCCGCATGGGGCATCCGCGCTTTTTGCGCGAGGCGGAAGCGATCATGCGCGAGGTCGCGGGCATTCGCCGGACCGGTTCAGCTGCGCTCGACCTGGCTTGGACCGCAGCTGGGCGCTTCGACGGTTACTGGGAGCACGGCCTGCAGGCGTGGGATCTGGCGGCAGGCGTACTAATCGTGCGGGAGGCCGGCGGATTGGTAACAGATATAGAGGGTGGCAGCCGCATCTTCGAAACCGGCGACGTTCTTGCGGGCAATTCTGCAATCTCGAGAGCGTTGATATCGGCCCTCAATGCCACCAAGCGGGCCGCCTGATGGCGCTTGCGGCCGTAGTCGGGCACGATATTGCCGGTTTTCCCTGTCAACAGATTTTCGCTAAGGTCGCTGTCGCGTCCGTCATGAGGCTCGAATAATGGCCAGAAAGCGACAAGCAGAAATATCGGCAAAGGCCGTCCATCGTACATTGAGTTCGCCGGGCGGCTTTCTGCTCAACATGATATTCTTCCTGACGATCGTCGGCTTCATCGCCGCGATCGCCATGCCGACATTGGTCACGGCCTTCCTGAATAATCCATTCCTGAACGGCCTGATCATCTTCGTTCTGTTCGTCGGCATCCTCTATTCGTTTCGGCAAGTGATTCGTCTCTACCCGGAGATACGCTGGGTGAACGCCTTCCGTATCGCCGACCCGGGGCTCGCGATTTCGCACAGGCCCATCCTGCTGGCGCCTATGGCGACCATGCTGCGCGATCGCACGGGAACGCTGTCGCTGTCGACGGTGTCGATGCGATCGATCATGGATTCCATCGGCTCGCGCCTCGACGAAGCGCGCGATACGGGGCGATACATGATCGGCCTGCTCGTGTTCCTCGGTCTGCTCGGCACGTTCTGGGGACTGCTCGACACGATCACGTCCGTGGGCACCACCATCAGCGCACTCGACACGCGTGCCAACGAGAGCTCCCTCGTCTTCGAGGAGCTGAAAACCGGCCTTGCTGCGCCCCTGAGAGGCATGGGCACCGCCTTCTCATCGTCGCTGCTGGGCCTCGCCGGATCGCTGGTGCTGGGCTTTCTGGAGTTGCAGGCCAGCCACGCGCAGAACCGCTTCTACAACGAGCTCGAGGAATGGCTCTCAGGGATCACCGAGCTGACGCCGGGTGGCGCGGGCGCAGCGGACCAGATGAACCGCCAGCTTTATTCCGCCGTGTTCGAGATGCAGCGGTCGATCACCGAGCTGACCGACCGCCTCCAGACGACGTTGCCCCTGGACGCCAATGGCAGCGGAAACGACGCCGTGCGTGACCTGGCACATGGCGTCAACGAGCTGGTGGCGCAGATGCGTGCCGAGCAGAATGTCGTGCGACAGTGGGTGGACGAGCAGGCGGCGCAGCAGAACCAGGTGACGGGGATGCTGCGGGACTTGGCCACGAACTTCAAGCGGCGCGGGGCCTAGCTCATGGCGCGCGGGCGCGGCCGGCACGGGGGACAGTACGGCGAGTTCTGGCCGGGGTATGTCGACGTGCTGTCGACGCTGCTCATGGTCTTCACCTTCCTGCTCTCGATCTTCATGCTGGCACAATACTTCGTCAGCCAGGAATCGAGCGGCAAGGATGCAGCCCTGCGCCGGCTGACGCGCCAGATCGCGGAGCTTACGAACCTGCTCTCGCTCGAAAAAGGCAAGGCGAAGTCGGTCGAGGACGATTTGGCCAGCCTGCAGGCAACGCTCGCAACCCTGCGCGACGAGAACACCCGGCTTTCGGGACTCATCACCGAGCGCGACGAGCAGCTGAGGGGCGGCCAGGGGCGCATCAGCTCGCTGTCCTCCAGTCTCGACGAGCAGACCAAGATTTCCAACGAGGCGCTGGCCAAAGTGGACCTGCTCAATCAGCAGCTCCTGGCGCTGCGCCGTCAGATCGCGGCGCTCAACGAGGCGCTCGAAGCCTCCGAGCGCAAGGATCAGGAAGCGCAGGATCGGATCAAGGATCTGGGGCAACGGCTCAATGCGGCGCTCGCACGCCAGGTGCAGGAGCTGCAGCGCTATCGCTCGGACTTCTTCGGCCGGCTGCGCGAGTTGCTGAAGGACCGTAAGGACATCCGCGTCGTCGGCGACCGGTTCGTATTCCAGTCCGAGGTTTTGTTCCCATCCGGCCAGGCCGAGATGACGCCCGAAGGCCTTGCCGCCATCGACCAGCTTGCCACCGCGATCCTGGAGCTCGATCGTTCGATCCCAGACGAGATCAACTGGGCTCTGCAGGTGGATGGCCACACCGATAGCCGGCCGATCAGCAGCTATCAGTTCCCCTCCAACTGGGAGCTTTCCACCGCCCGCGCCATCTCCGTGGTCCGCTATCTCATCTCGCGCGGCGTTCCGCCCAATCGTCTCGTCGCAGCCGGTCACGGCGAGTTCCAGCCGCTCGAGCAGGGCGATAGCGAGGAGGCTTTACGCCGCAACCGCCGCATCGAGCTGAAGCTGACGAACAGATAGGGTATCGACGGGCGCGGCAGAACGCCGGACCACCCTCATCCGGCTTACCAGTCATCTCCAGGCGTGACCTGGAGCTTCACTGCGCCGCTTCCCCCGTGAACTGCAAATCAGCCAGCCGCGCATACAGGCCACCCTCGCGCACCAGCGCCGCGTGGGTACCTTCCTCGACGATGCGACCCTCGTCGAAAACCAGGATGCGGTCGGCCTTCTGAATCGTCGCGAGCCGGTGGGCGATGACCAGCGTCGTGCGGCCGTGCATCACCTGCTCGAGCGCCTTCTGCACCGAAACCTCGCTTTCGGCATCGAGCGCGCTGGTGGCTTCGTCGAGGAGCAGGATGGGAGCGTCGCGCAGGATCGCCCGGGCGATCGCGATGCGCTGGCGCTGGCCGCCCGAGAGCAAAACGCCGCGTTCGCCAAGGAGCGTATCGTAGCCCTGAGGCAGCGCCGAAATGAACTCGTGCGCGTGCGCGAGCTTCGCCGCGCGCACCACCGCATCGATGGTCGCTTCCGGGCTACCGTAGCTGATATTCCCGGCAACGGTGTCCGCAAAGAGCGCTACGTCTTGCGGCACCAGTGCCATGCGCCCGCGTAGCTGCTCCAGATCCGCATCCGCGATCGGGACGCCGTCGACGCGGATCACGCCCATGTTCGGGTCGAAGAAGCGGAGCAACAGGTGGAATATCGTGCTCTTGCCGGCTCCCGATGGCCCGACGAGGGCCACCGTCTCACCGGGCGCGACCTCGAACGTGACGTCCTGCAGCGCCGATGCATCACGCGAGGGGTAACGGAAGCTGATACGGTCGAATGCGACCTCACCGCGGCCGGGATCAGGCAGCGGGATGGGATTTTCCGGCGTGCGGATCTTCGGCTCGATCGCGAGCAGCTCGGCCAAACGCTCTGCTGCGCCTGCTGCCTGGGTCACCTCGCCCCAGACCTCCGAGAGCTGGGCCAGCGCGGCCGCGGCGAACACGGCATACAGCACGAACTGGCTCAACCGACCTCCGGTGATGTCGCCCTGGACGACGGCATCAGCGCCAAACCACAGAACTCCGACGATGCTGGCAAAGACCAGGAACATGGTCATCGCCGTGAGGCCGGCCCGCGCCTTCAGCCGCGCCCTCGCCGCATCGAAAGCCATCTCGACCGCTCCGGCAAACTTGGCAGATACGGTTCGCTCGCTGGTGAAGGCCTGCATCGTTCGCACGGCGGCAAGGTTCTCGGACGCGAGCGCCGAGGCCTCGGCGAGCGTGTCTTGAGCCTTGCGAGACAGTCGCCGCACCAGTCGCCCATAGGCGATGAGGGGCAGCAGGATCACCGGAATGGCGATCAAGACCAGGAACGACAGCTGCGCGCTCGTGACGAACATCATCGCGAGCGCACCGACGAGCATGATGACATTGCGCAGGGCCTGGCTGATCGCCGTGCCGGCCGCCGCTTTGATCTGCGTGGTATCCGCGGTCAGGCGGCTCGTTACCTCGCCGGAGTGGGTGGTGTCGTAGAACTCCGGGCCGAGCCGCGAGAGGTGCCGGAACACATCCGAGCGCAGGTCCGCAACGACCCGTTCGCCCAGCCAATTGACGAAGTAGAACCGCGCCGCACTCGCCACAGCAAGCACGAACCCGATGAGCATCAGCATCGAGAAGTACCGATGGATGAAGATGCCATCAGCTCCGCCGAAGCCGTAGTCGATGACACGGCGCACCGCTATCGGCAGAACCAGCATGGCAACCGCCGCGATCAGGAGTGCGACCGCGGCGAGCACCAGCATCCCGCGGTGCGTGAAGATATAGGGCCTAAGCTTCAGCAGGGGACGCAGCGAGCGGCGGCGCGCTTCGGCGACCTCTTCACCTGGCGGCGCCAGATCCGCCACCTTGGTCTTCCTTGGCCTTCTCAACTCTCGCACCCCGCTCTGGTCGGCTGGATTGCCGTGCTGATCCCTGTGCCAGCGGTCGACACAGATATGCCAGATTGCGGGGCCCCGTCGGGCTGCAGCGATGCCGCATGTGCTGGCATGGCTTGTGCCCGGCGTCCCTTTCAACTATGTAGGCCCCTCGATATATCCCTTAAACTAACGTGCGAGCCTGCTCTCGGTGGAGAGCGGAGCCCTGTTGCCGAGAGCCGCCATGAAAAGAGACGCTGACCTTCATCCCGATTACCACCAGATCAAGGTCGTCATGACCGATGGCACCGAGTTCACGACGTATTCGACCTACGGCAAGGAGGGCGACACGCTGACGCTCGACATCGACCCGAACACGCATCCGGCGTGGACCGGTGGCGACCAGAAGCTGCTCGACCGCGGCGGCCGTCTGTCCCGCTTCAAGAAGAAGTTCGAGGGGCTGTTCTAAGCTTCGGCAGCTCGGGCGCGGGATCGCGCTCGCACTTCGGTGCGCATCGGCCGCGACCCGTCAGGGTTGGCGGCCGCATTGCGTTGGCGCCGGTTTCATCCGTCGCGCGAAATAGCAATGGCCGGCGCAATCTGCCGGCCGCTGCCTGGAGTTTCAGCGGATGGCCGCGTTGAAGGCGGCTTGCAGCTCTGCGATCTGAGCGGCGACCGGGTTGTTGACGGGCCGCGGAGTCGTGCCTCGGACGGAGGATACCGGCTCCAGCGAACGATCGATGCGCGTAATGCGATCACTCAACACGAAGCTCTCGTTGATCAGCTGCTGCAGCCGCTCCGGCAATCTACCAAAGTTGGCGATATGACTCGGCCGACCGGTCGTGCGCAGTTTCAGGCGCGCGCGCTTGCGGCGGGCCTCCTCCTGCGTAATGTCGCCATCCCGCAGCGAGCGACGGATCAAAAGCCACGACGCCAAATCGAGCAGGCGCGCAGTCAGGCGCATGCTTTCCGTCGAGTACGTCAGCGCCACATCTGGCTTGAGTTGCTTCGCATCCTGACGGCCGGCACCGTCGAGATAGGCCGCCGTACGCTCGACCAGCTCCATGCCCTGCGCGTAGACGACCTCGAACTGCTCCGAAGCCGCGAAGCGCTCACCGAACGAGACGGTGACACAGGCGCTGGGCTCTTCTCTGAGACTCGATTTGCTACCCATGATCTACTCACGCCACAACTGAACCGACACCAACACGATACTATCTTTCAGGCGAGGGCAAATCATCTCTGCACGATTGAGCGCATTTCAGGGCAGCACCAACTTTCTCCCTGAGAAAAATTGAGCCGCCCGAAAGCGGCTCAAGAGTAACAGGGAGGCGTCAAACAGAGTGGGCGGGCCACTCGACATCCAGAAATCTGGATAGGCTGGAGCCTAACAAAGCTGTCCTAACAAGAGGTAAACCGACGACCGGGAACGGCACGTCTCACTGCCCGGCTCGCTTCAAAACTGCCGAACCCGAGGTCAGCCGCAGCGCGAGCCGAGCATCAGCGCTTGAAAAGAGCCGATGCGGCTTCCTCGTGCGCCCGCTTCGCTGCAATCTCCTGCTCGACCCTCTCGATCTCTCCGCGCAACGCCGCGAGCCGCTCCTCCAGATCGCCAAGAGATAGGGCGTGGAGGGGCTCCCCGACTGTGATCGTGCTGCCCGGCTTCGGCCTGATCTCGTCCCAATCCATGTCGCAACTCCACTACCTCGTCGTGCTCACTGGCGGGCCGACGGCGCAGCCCGGCCAAGGCCTAACATGAAGGCCCTGGGCGGCCGCGCCAAGTTGGGGGGTTAAAGCGGTGGGCCGTTACCAGACAAGGGCGGGGAGAGCTGCTACCGGAGACAGGTCGGACCCGCTGAACAGCTCGGCGACAGCTACCGCATCGAGCTCACCGGGCACGTGGATTGCGCTGGCGATAAAGGCCGAATCGATCTCAGCGTTCGCGGCGCCACGAATGTCCGTTCTGAGGCCATCGCCGATCGCAAGGACCCGGCGCCGCGGCACCGGCTCACCCCGCAGCTCTTCGAGCCTCTCGAAGGCCATCTGGTAAATTGGCAGATGGGGCTTGCCTGCGTAGGTCACCTGACCGCCCAGGCGCTCGTATTCCGCTGCGATCGACCCCGCGCAGTAGACGATGCGAGAGCCACGCTCGACCGCCAGATCGGGATTGGCGCAGATCATCGGCACGCCACGACGGGCCAGCGGCTCGAGCATTTCCGTGTAGTCGGCTGGGGTTTCGGTGTCGTCGTTATAGAGCCCGGAGCAGATGATGACATCCGCCTCCCCCGCCGCGGCGAACCGCAGCTCGAGGCCGTCGAACATCGGCTTGTCTCTGGCCGGCCCAAGGTGGAATAGTTTCAGCTGGACCCGCTCGCTGATGAGCCGACGCGTCAGGTCACCGGAAGTCAGAATCCCGTCGTAGGCGTCACGTGGCACACCGAAGCCATCGAGCTGAGCCTGCACCGAGTGGGCCGGCCGAGGCGCGTTGGTGAGGTACAACACCGTCCCGCCCGTCTCGCGGAAGCGCCTGCATGCGTCGACGGCACCGGTGAAAGCCCGCACGCCGTTGTGCATCACGCCCCAGACATCGCAGATCCAGGCGTCGTGGCCGTGTGCGAGTGGAGCGATCGAGGAAAGAAGTTGAGGGGGGCGCGGCAATGTTGTCATGCCGCCCCCATAGCCGCGTCACGGCGCAGGATCAAGCGGCTGCGCTTCTCGCCGCAGGCCGCAACGCCTCTGCCCGGATCGGGCGCGGTACGCCAAAGAGCCGCCCCTGACCCAGCGGAACGCCGGCCGCCAGCACGCTTTCGAGCTGATCCTCGCCGCCGAGCCCGACCGCGATCAGCGTCAGCCCGGTCCCCGCGAGGCGCTGACAAAGATCCGCGACGGGGAGCACGCCTTCGAGGCTCGAGATCCCATCGAGCA
>JAEVZQ010000083.1 GCA_023392135.1 Pseudomonadota bacterium
GGGACGGACCACACCCCAGGCGGCGAGCCGACCGTTGCGCATCAGCGCGCGACCGACATGTCCGGGCGCATCGATCCAGGCGCGCAGGAAAGCGGTGCGGCGGGTCGGAAACACCGTGGCGTCGTACGCCTTCACCGCTGCGAATGGAACTTTGCTCAACGGAACGACGACACTCGCCCTCAGGGGATCCGGGGCGGTGGGGGTGCCCCCAAAGCGGATATTCGCATAAGCGAGCCCGAACCCCGATTTCTGGTAGTTCTGCTGCTGCGCCACGGCGCCATCGAGGCCGATCACCCGTGGGCCAGCGTGGGCGACGGCCGCGTTCCATAAGCGCAGCCCGTAGCCACGGCCACGCATATCTTCCCGAACGATGTAGAAGCCGAGGAAGGCGAAGCTCGCGCTGTAATTCACGCAGGATATGGTGGCGACCGGAGCACCGTCGAGCTCGCCGATGAGGAAGCCGCCTGGATCGACCGTGGCGAAGCAGGCGGCGTCAGCGAGACCGGGGTTCCAGCCTTCAGCCGCTGCCCATTCGACGGCGATTGAGATTTCGTCCGGCCGCATGGCCCGGATGTGCAGGTCGTTCACGCGTGGGGACCTCAATCACAAGCTTGGGCAAGGCGTCGCCTCACACGCACCGACCGCCGTCGACCTCCAGCGCCACACCGGTGATGAACTCGGACGCCGGGTCGGCGAGGAACAGGGCAGCATTGGCGATGTCGCTGGGCTTGGACATGCGGCCGAGCGGGATCGTGGCGAGGAACTTCGCGCGGTTCTCCGGCGTGTCGGGCATGCCCATGAACAACTCGAGCATGCCGGTCTCGCCGATCACGGGATTGAGGGCGCACACGCGGATCTTCTTCGGCGCCAGCTCGGCGGCCATCGACTTGGTCAGAACGATCGCGGCGCCCTTCGAGCCGTTGTACCAGGTCAGTCCGGGACGGGGACGCACGCCGGCCGTGGAAGCCGTGTTAATGATCACGCCACCACCGCGCTTCTCCATCTCCGGAACACAGGCCACGGTCGCGAGATAGATGGCCTTCACGTTCACGTCGAAGATACGGTCGAACTCCTCCTCGGAGATGTTCAGGAGCCACTGGTTCTTGTGCGTATAACCGGCGTTGTTGACCATGATGTCGACGCCACCAAAGGCCTTCGTGGTCTCCGCCACCATGGCATCGACGTCGGACTTCTTCGAAACGTCGCAGGCGATGTGGGCGGCAGCGCTGCCGATCCCGTTCGCAACATCCCGGGCGCCCTGGCCGTTGATATCGGCCACCATCACCTTGGCGCCTTCCTTCGCATAAAGCTCGGCGATAGCCTTGCCGAACCCCGACGCGCCGCCGGTGACGATTGCGACCTTGTCCTTGAGCTTCATGACTTTACCTCCGCAGTTCGGCTCAGACGTACGGACTACTCGTAGCGTTGCTGCTTGACGAGCGCCCGGTAGGGACTAGCGCGATAGGTACCAAGTACCTTCAGCTCCGATGAGAAGAACGACAGCTCTTCCAGCGCCAGCCGCACGGGCCGGTCCGCCGGATGGCCCTCGATATCGGCGTAGAACATGGTTGCCGTGAAGGCGCCGTTGAGCTGATAGGATTCCAGCTTCGTCATGTTGACGCCGTTGGTCGCGAAGCCACCCATAGCCTTGTAGAGCGCCGCCGGCACGTTCCGGACCCGGAAGATGAACGTCGTCACGAACGGCCCCTGGCCGGGCTCGGCATCGTCCGGCTCGGGCGCGAGAATGACGAACCGGGTCGTGTTGTGCGCCTCGTCCTCGATATCGCTCTTGAGGATTTTCAGGCCGTAGATCTCGGCAGCCAAGGTCGAGGCAATGGCGGCGAGGCTGACGTCCTTCTGCTCGCTCACGATGCGGGCAGAGCCGGCCGTATCCGCCTCCGGCACGGGCTTCAGGCCCAGCCGGCGCAGCGTGTTGCGGCACTGCCCCAGCGCCTGCGTATGGCTCATCACCGTTTTGACGGTGTCGAGGCTGGCGTCCGGCAGGGCCATCAACTGGTGGCGCACGCGCAGGAAATGCTCGCCGACGATGAAGAGCTGAGCACTCGGCAGCAGGTGGTGGATGTCAGCAACGCGACCTGCGACCGAGTTCTCGATCGGGATCATCGCATAGCGCGCCTCGCCCGCCTTCACGGCGGCCAGCGCGTCCTCGAAGGTCGGGCAGGCCAGCGGCTCCAGGTCTGGAAACACTTCCGCGCACGCCATATGCGAGTTGGCGCCGGGCTCTCCCTGGTAGGAGATGCGGTTGGATACAGCCTTGCTCCGGCTGTGAGCGGAGTTAGGCGCGGAGCGGCTGGCGCCGGCCGTCGTTTTCGTCCTGGACTGCGGCATGATGCTCGATCGGGGGTGGCAGGAGATGACAGGCCGATGCTCAGGTCTTCAGCGTACCTTCAGGCGTGAGCAGCCGGCGAGCCCTCTCCAGATCGGCCGGAGTATCGACACCGAGCGGAACCGTGTCAACGAGCGCAACGTCGATTCGCATGCCGTTCTCGAGCGCGCGAAGCTGCTCGAGCTTCTCGCGCTGCTCGAGCGGCGATGGCGGCAGTGACACGAACCGCGCCAGCGCAGACCGGCGAAACGCATATATGCCGATGTGGTGGTAGAGCGGACCATCGCCGTAGGGGGCCGTCGCGCGGGTGAAATAGACCGCTCTCAGCCGTTGCGCGGCGCCGCTGCCGACTGATGTGCCGACGACTTTCACGACGCTGGGCGCCACCCGCTCTTCGGGCT
>JAEVZQ010000090.1 GCA_023392135.1 Pseudomonadota bacterium
TCCCAGTTGTCTGCAAACGGACCCTTTCCCAAATCGCTGCCGCGCAGGTCAAAGATGTACTGGTCATCCGAGGCATCGATCGGATTGGAGCGGTGCGCCCGCCAATGCCAGAGGTCGAGGAAATAGCCGGCCTTTTTGAGGTTCGCCAACTCGTCCTCGGGCAGCACCGAGGTCCAGTCGCTGGGGTCGCTGCGCGTTGCCGGCAGATGCTTGCCGACCTCCGTCTGCTTGCGTTTCTGCCCCAGATAGGGATGCGCCTTGACCTCGTCAGGCTTGGCCTCGTTGGTGAAGAACCGCATGCGGTCGCCGACGGTGACATAGCCGCCGTATCTCGCGAACTCGGGGACGCCGCCATCATCGACCATCATCGTGACGCGGTCCTCATAAATGCCTTGTGGCTGCGGTCCCGCGACGCTGGCCCCATAGCGCACCCATTTCCCGCCCTCGAATCTCATCATGTCGTGGTAGATGGAGGGCTGCCGTGCCGGCCAGCGATAACGGAATTGTATATCGCGGCCGTTGTAGGCAGCCTTGACCTGCAAAGGGATGGTCAGTTCCTTGGGGATGTAGATGTTGCGCCCGAGGTCGTCCTTCACGACGCCTGTGCCATGGGTGACCCAAGACCATCCGATAGCGCCTACGAACAAAGCAAGCGCGGGGTAGATCAATGCCGGTTTGCTCATTTTCGTATCTCCGCTTGGTCGCGGGCACTCCGTCCACGACGTTTGGTCATTGAGCGGGCACGAATGCAACCGTGTCGTTGACGCTGGTCAATTTATCGCGAACATTTTTGGAGGTGGAATGCCGCGGATCGCGTCAATCGACTTGCGATTTGGCATTTGAGAAATGCCAATGCAACACGTCGGAGCTCCGGGCTGTTTCCGAAACTCCCACCGATCGTGCGGTTGAGGCTCATCCTTCTATTGGGGCAGTGCAACCACGGTCGTCCCACGTACGTGGAGCTGGCCCTCAACGACATCGAACGCCTGTTCGGGCGCCACTGAGGCTATCGCTTCCGGCGGGACGCGATCAGCACCGTCACGCCCGCCATGGCGAGCAGAATCCCCGGCAAGAGGCGCCAGTCGAAAACGGCGGCCTCAATGAGCCCGAGCGCGACTGCCACGGTTTGCAAGAGGAGCGTCGTCAGCGGCATGAATGCGCTGGTGGCGATAAAATTCTCCGTCTGGATTTTCACGACCGACGAGAACTGCAGGTAGTTCATAGCCGTAAAAATGATGCCACCCAGAATCAGAGCCATGACCAGCGTCGGCCAATGCCACAGATCGGATGGTGCCGGCGCAAGATCGCTGCGCTCGATGAGCCCGCCACCGACAAGCGCCGCCGCCAGGCAGACGAGAAACAGGCCGGCGGCACCTGTCACCAGAATGACGAGGCCGGTCACGCGCATTTTCTCGAAAACGCTCCGGGCAGCCCGGTTCCACGGGTGAAACTCGGTTGCGAAGCCGCGCAAGCAGATCGCTGCTGCGGCGATCACCCCGTAAAAGAGCCCCATGCCCTGGGTCCCGAGGTCAACTATGATGGCCAACGTGCCGACGCCGAGGAAGATGACGGCAGCACCGACCCATGCTCCGGCACCCGGGTTCCGGCGGAATGTCATCCAGCCCAGCACGACTGCCATTGGAATGGACAGCCGCAGCGAAAGGCTGCCTTCCGCCGGAGAGAGCGTCGTCAGGGCGAGGCAGTAGCCGGTTTCGACGAGAATGGCGCCAATCCCGACGAGCCAGCTCATGGGCGACATCATGATCCGGACGGGCTCGTCGCCTGCGCCCGTGATGGCAAGCATGCCTGCCGCCGCGATCAGCAAAGAGTAGAGGATGAAGACGATCGGGTGCGCGCCGTGGGAAACAGCGAACGCGTTCATGACGCTGAGCATCGCGACGGCGAGCACATAGAACCCAGCCTCGATCCAGCCGCTGATATGCTCGACAGAACCGGCCTGTTGCGGGTCGGGCACCTGCATCGACGATCTTTCACTCATGTGGGGGCTTCGATTTGTACCGGGCGAATACGACCTGGGTGCTGCCCCACACGCGCCGATCGAGTTCCGTGAACTCTGAAGGCAAGGCAAGCTCGCTTCGCTCCGCTTCCTCGATAACGGCGACCGCTCCGTCAGAAAGCCATCCACCGGCTGCCGCGGAGACCAGCGCTTTTTCGCCCAACCCGCGCCCGTAGGGTGGGTCGGCAAAGAGCAACGTAAATCTTTCGCGGCCGCTCGCCGGCCCGAGATCCGTCGCGTCGCGGCGGAAAATCCTCGTGATCCCTGCCAGCTCGAACGCCTCGATATTGCGGCGGATGAGGCCGCGTCCTTCGGCGTCCTGCTCGACGAAAAGGCAGTAGCTCGCGCCACGCGACAGCGCCTCCACGCCGAGCGCGCCGGTGCCTGCAAACAGGTCCATCACCTTGGCGCCCTCGAGCGAGAACTCCGGGATGCCGTGGATGAGAATATTGAATACTGCCTCACGCACGCGATCCGACGTGGGCCGCAGCCGCTGGTCGCCTGGATCTTTGGGCGACGCGAGCGGCCGGCCACGGAGCCGACCTCCGACAACTCTCATCGCCTGTCGTCCTCGGGTTTCGGCCCGTCCATGCCGGTTTTGGCGCGCTCGGACTTGTACCGATCACGGCGGGCCTTCTCCTCATCGCTCGCGATGCTCAATCCGAGCTCGCGCGCAATCCGGGCCCCGAGCTGATCGCTGAGAACACGCCGGCGCACCGGCTCGACCTGACCGGGCTTGAGGTCGAGTAGCTGGAATGGCCCGAAGGAGACGCGGATCAGCCGGTTCACATCGAGGCTCAGCGTGCCGAGCACCTTGCGCACCTCGCGGTTCTTGCCCTCCCTCAGTGCGATGGTGAGCCAGACGTTGCCGCCCTGCACACGGTCGAGCGTGGCCTCGATGGGGCCGTAATGCACGCCCTCGACCTCGACGCCTTCCTTCAGCTTGTCGAGATCGGCCTGGGTGACGGTGCCGTGCGCGCGCACCCGGTAGCGCCTGAGCCAACCCGTCGACGGCAGCTCCAGATGACGGGCCAGTGCACCGTCCGTGGTCAGCAGAAGCAGCCCCTCGGTGTTGAAGTCGAGTCGGCCGACCGAGATCACACGCGGCATGTCCTCCGGAAGGTTGTCGAAAACCGTCGGCCGCCCCTGTGGGTCACGATGCGTCGTGACCAGGCCCCGGGGTTTGTAGTAACGCCAGACCTGAACGGGCTCAATGCCGGGCAGTGGCTTGCCATCCACCTTGACGACGTCCTTGGCTCCGACGTCGCGGGCGGGGCTCGTCAGCACCTCGCCATTGACGGTGACTCGGCCTTCGGCGATCCAGCGCTCGGCATCACGGCGTGAGCACAGGCCGGCGCGGGCCATCGCCTTCGCGACGCGCATGCTGGCGGGCGGATGGCCAGTAGGAGCCTCGCCGGGCTCCTGCGGTCGGCGGTCGTTTTCGCGGCGGCTCGCCTGGGATGGTCGCGGTCTGGACGGGCGCCGCTCCGCAGGCTTGCCGCGTTCGGCATCGGGGCGGTGATGTTGTTGACCCGCTCGGGGCTTGCGCATGATGAATGAGTCGATCCGGTTTGAAGTTGAGGCCTTTATGGCACCGCGCTCTTCAGGAAGCCACATGACGCTCGCGCTGGACGAAGCCCGGCGTGCGGCAGATCGTGGCGAGGTGCCAGTGGGTGCGGTGATCGTGGCGCCCGACGGCACGGTGATAGCCCGCGCCGGCAATCGCACGCGCGAGCTGGCGGACCCGACAGCCCATGCGGAAATGCTGGTGATCCGGGAGGCTTGCCGCTTGACCGGTTCTGAGCGGCTCACCGGCTTCAGCCTCTACGTCACGCTGGAGCCATGCCCCATGTGCGCGACAGCCATCTCCTTCGCCCGCATCCGGCGGCTCTACTATGGCGCCAGCGATCCGAAGGGCGGCGGCGTCGAACTCGGGCCGCGCATCTTCACCCAGCCGCCCTGCCATCATGTTCCCGAGGTTTATGCCGGCATCGGCGAAGCCGAGGCGTCCCGGCTGCTGAAGTTGTTCTTCGAAGCGCGCCGCGCGCCGGACTAGGCAATAGCGCTGACTTGAGCTGCCCGGATTGCGAGCCACCGCATCAAGTACACCAGTGTTTACGCGGCCGTGCCATCGACCGAAATTTGCTGCTGCCTGCGCAACGTAAAAATGCCGGCCGCGTTGGCTGTCGCATATCGGTGTGGGAGCGAGGCGTTCGATTCCCGC
>JAEVZQ010000223.1 GCA_023392135.1 Pseudomonadota bacterium
TTTCGAAGCCGGCCTCACGCGTGGCGAGGGCGGATCTGCGCCGGCCCTCATCGTGGCGGAAGCAGGAAGCGGTGACTACGCCTTCCTGGACCTGACCACGTCTGCCTTCGACTTGACGGATCGCGGCGTGAAGGGGCGTGAGCCGCCCGGACCAATCGACGCCTATCTTTTCACCGAGCGTGGTGTCTACCGGCCGGGTGAGGACGTGCATCTTACCGCGCTGGTGCGTGATCGCGCCGGTCAGGCATCGAACGTGCCGGCAACGCTCATCGTCACGCGCCCTGATGGGGTCGAGCACAGCCGTATTGCCTTGACCGATGACGAGGTCGGCGGACGCACGACGACGTTGGGGCTGGCGCCGTCATCGATGACGGGCACGTGGCGCGCTCGCTTGCATGCTGATCCCAAGGACGACCCGATCGCCAACGTGGCCTTCCTGGTCGAGGATTTCGTGCCCGAGCGCCTGGACCTCGACATCAACCCCGTCGCGAAGGTGCTCGCGCCGGAAGAAACCGGCATCGTGAACATTGCCGGGCGATACCTCTATGGCGCACCGGCGGCCAATCTGGCCATCGAGGGCGATATCGTCATTAGGCCCGCAGCGGATGGGCTGAGTGCCTTTGCGGGCTATCTGTTCGGTCTCGCCGACGAGGCGGTGGACCCGGTCCGCGCACCGATCGAAAACCTGCCGAATACGGATGCCGAAGGGCACGCGGAGCTGAGCCTCATGCGGCCGCCGGTCCCGCGCACCGCTCGACCGCTCCAAGCCGAGCTGCTGCTGCGGATGCGCGAGCCCGGCGGCCGCGCCATCGAGCGCAGCACAACATTGCCCGTCGACCTCAGGATTCCGCGTATAGGGCTGAAGCCGCTGTTCCGTGACCTGCAGTTGCGGGAGGATTCGACGGCAGAGTTCGATGCCATCATGCTCGGTGCCGATGGTCAGCGAACGAGCGTCAAGGGTGCGAAATGGGAGCTGGTGCGCCTGGAGCAGCGCTGGCAGTGGTACAGCCGCGACGGCTACTGGACCTATGAGCCGATGACGCTCACGCGCAAGGTGGCGACCGGTATAGTCGACCTCGGCGCAGGCGAGCCGGCCCGCATCAGCGCTAAGGTCGACTGGGGCCGTTATCGGCTGGAGGTGGCCTCGCCTGAGCCGGGCGGCCCCGTATCCAACATCATCTTCACGGCGGGCTGGTACGCAGACGAGGGCGCCGAGAGTCCCGAGATGCTGGAGGTCGCGCTCGATAAGCCGACCTACAAGGCAGGCGACGTCGCGAAGCTGAAGATCGTCGACCGGCAAGGCGGACGCGCACTCGTATCCGTGCTCGGCGAAGGGCTGCTCGCGACCCGGGAGGTGGAGCTGGCTGCAGGCGGTGGTGAGATCTCGATTCCCGTCGAAAGCGCATGGGGGCCGGGGGCCTACGTCACGGCCATGCTCTATCGGTCGATGGACGAGAAGGCCAAGCGGATGCCGGGCCGCGCGATCGGCATGAAATGGCTGCCCATCGACCAGAGCGCGCGCACTCTCAGCGTCAATCTCGGGGCGCCGGCCCAGGTCCGCTCCGGGGCCACGCTGGATGTGCCAGTCAGAATCGCCGGCCTGACCGCGGGCGAGGAGGCGCGCGTGACGGTGGCTGCCGTCGACCTCGGCATCCTCAATCTGACACGCTTCGAACCACCGGCGCCCGAGGGCTGGTTCTACGGCCAACGCCGCCTCGGCACCGAAATCCGCGACTATTACGGCCGCCTCATCGATGGCATGCGGGCGGAACGAGGCCGCCTGCGCTCCGGAGGGGACGAGGGCGGCGGCCTCGCCATGCAGGGCAGCCCGCCTGTCGAGGAGATCGTATCGCTGTTCTCCGGCATCGTCCGCGTCGGCCCCGACGGTACGGCGTCGGTCGCGTTCGATCTGCCCGACTTCAACGGCACTGTCCGACTGATGGCAGTCGCCTGGAGCGCGGGCAAGCTGGGGCATGCCACGGCGGATGTGATCGTGCGAGACCCGGTGGCGATCCTCGCAGCCGGGCCGCGATTCCTGACGCTCGGCGACGAGGCGCGACTGCAGTTCGATCTGCACAATATCGAAGGTGCGGCCGGTCCGCTGAGGCTCACGGTCGAGCAGAAGAGCCCGTCGGGTCTCTGGTCCACCGTTCATCAGCGGGAGGTGACGCTGGGGCTCAATGAGCGCACGGCAGAGCATGTCAGCATCAAGCCGCAGGGTATCGGGCAATTCACTTACCACGTTGCCGTGAAGGGACCGGGCGATCTCGATGTGCGCCGCCGGCTGACGTTCGACGTCAAACCGCCTGCTGCCGACATCCGGCGCGTGACGGTCAGTGAGCTGGCGCCGGGAGGGAGCATCACGCTCGGCCCGGATCTCCTTTCCGACTTCATCGACGGCTCGGCCCGTGTCTCGGTCAGCGTCGGACCGGCGGCGCGCCTCGACGTCCCTGGCCTGCTGACACAGCTCGATCGCTACCCCTATGGTTGCGCCGAGCAGACGACGAGCCGCGCGCTGCCGCTGCTCTACGCCAACCAGCTCGCCGTCCAATCCGGGCTGACACGGGATGCGGCGCTCAAGGACCGCATCGAGAACGCCATCACGCGCGTGTTCGAGATGCAGGACTCCTCCGGCGCATTCGGCACCTGGGGTCCGAATGGCGGGGACATGTGGCTGACGGGCTATGTGACGGAGTTCCTGACCCGCGCTCGCGAGGAGGGGTTTACCGTCAAGGCGCAAGCCTTCGCGCTGGCGCTCGACCGGCTACAGAACTTCGTCAACTACGCGCAGGATTTCGAGCGCGGTGGCGAGGCACGGGCCTATGCGCTCTATGTCCTGGCGCGCAATGGCAGGGCGCCGATCGGGGAGGTCCGGTATTACGCCGACACCCGATTGGACCGGTTCGCCACGCCACTCGCCAAGGCGCATCTTGCAGCAGCGCTCGCAATGCTGGGCGACCGGGAGCGTGCCGAGGCGGTGTTCCGGCAGGCTACAGCTTCTGTGTCCGGGACCGAGGAGGCCGTGCGGCCGGATTTCGGCTCGGACCTGCGTGACAGGGCCGCGCTCGTGACGCTAGCCTCGGAGACGCGCACTGCACGCGGCGAGGCCACGCGCCTCAGCACGACGTTAGCCGAGGCATTTGCCCAGAGGACGTACACGTCCACACAGGAGCAGGCTTGGCTGCTGCTCGCTGCCCGGGCCCTTGCCGATGAGAGCCGTGACACGATGCTTTCCGTCAACGGTGCCGCTCACAAAGGTGCGCTCAGTCGCAGCCTGTCTGCGGCTGACCTGGTTAAGGGTCAGCTTGTCGTTCGCAACGAGGGTGATGCGGCCGTCGATGCCGTCATCTCGGTGCTCGGCGCGGCCACGACGCCGGAGCCAGCGGTTGCGCGCAACTTCACCATCGAACGTGCGTTCTATACGCTGGAGGGCACTCCGGTTGACCTCGAAAGTGCCACGGGCGGCGCGGGCCGGCTCAGCCAGACCGATCGTCTCGTCGTGGTCCTCAAGGTGAAAGCCGAATCGGGCGGTCGCATCCTGCTGGTCGATCGCTTGCCTGCCGGCCTCGAGATCGAAAATCCGCGGCTGGTGGACAGCGGTGATCTGAGGACCTTCGGCTGGCTGAAGACGGCAGTTCAGCCGGAGCACACCGAGTTCCGGGACGATCGGTTCGTTGCGGCCTTCGATCTGACCGGGAAGGACAACCAGGACGGCCAGGGCGCAAACGGCCCATCTGGCCAGCGCGCGACGACATTGACGGTGGCCTACGTGGTGCGCGCCGTCACGCCGGGTAGCTTCGTGCATCCGGCCGCGACGGTTGAGGACATGTACCGGCCCGAGCGGTTCGCCCGGACAGCATCGGGACGGCTGGAGGTTCTGGCGAAGGAATAAGCGAGTGGAGAAGCGGACGAAAGCCTGGGGCAGGAGAGAGCGCTGGCTGATCGGCGCAGTCTCTCTCTGCCTGGTTGTCCTGGTCGGGATCTACGCCGCAGTCCACCTGACCATGTGGGCAATCGGGCTGCCGCCACTCGCAGCAGCCGATCAGGTATCCCGAACGGTCGTGGACCGTGACGGCAACCTGCTACGCGCCTTCACCACTCCTGAAGGCCGCTGGCGCCTGCCCGTCAAGCCGGACGAGGTCGATCCGCGCTATCTCACCCTGCTGTTCGCCTACGAGGACCGCCGGTTCGCGCTCCATGGAGGAGTCGATCCACTTGCGGTCGCAAGGGCCGGGTTCCAGCTCATCCGTTACGGCCGCATCATCTCGGGCGCCTCGACGATCACCATGCAGGTGGCGCGTCTCCTCGAGGGAAGGCACGAACGGACGCTGGCGGGCAAGTGGCGGCAGGCGGTTCGCGCCATCCAGCTCGAAAATCTGCTCTCGAAGGACGAGATCCTGAGCCTCTATCTCAGGCTCGCGCCGTTCGGCGGCAATCTGGAGGGCGTGCGTGCCGCCTCGCTCGCCTATTTCGGGAAAGAGCCGCGCCGGCTGTCGCTCGGTGAGGCGGCACTGCTCGTGGCGCTGCCGCAGTCGCCGGAGTGGCGCCGGCCTGATCGGCACCCGGCCGCGGCGCGCTGGGCGCGAAACCGCGTGCTCGCCCGGGCCGTGTCCGAAGGTGTCATCACCAAGGCCGAAGCGGAGCGCGCACGCAAGGAGCCTGTGCCGACGGCGCGGCGCGAGTTTCCCCGCTTTGCGCCGCACGTCTCGGAGAGCGAGGCCCAGCAGCGGCCGGAGGCTCTCCTCCACCAACTCACCTTGTCGCGTGAGCTGCAGAGCCAGCTCGAGACGCTTGCGCGCGAGCACACGCGGTTGCTCGGGCGACGGCTTTCAGCGGCGATGCTGGTCGTCGAGAACAGGTCGGGCGAGATCCTGGCCTACGTGGGCTCGTCGGATTATATCGATTCCTCCCGTCTCGGCGCGATCGACATGACGGGTGCGGTCCGGTCTCCGGGCTCCACCCTGAAGCCGATCATATACGGCCTCGGCTTCGAGGCCGGACTCATCCATCCGGAAACTCTGGTTGAGGACCGGCCGACCCGTTTCGGACTTTACGCCCCGAAGAACTTCGACGAGGACTTTCGCGGCTCAGTGACCATTCGCGAGGCCCTTGCGCACTCGCTGAACATTCCGGCGGTCAAGGTCCTCAATGCCGTCGGTCCGGCACGTCTGGTGGCCCGCTTTCAGAAAGTCGGGCTTCAGCCGGTGCTCCCGGAGCACGAGCAGCCGACGCTCGCTGTTGCGCTCGGCGGGATCGGCTTCAGTCTGCGAGATCTGGCGAGCCTCTATACCGCACTTGCCCGGGGCGGGGAGGCGATTGCGCTGAAGCAGCGCCTGCGATCGGATGAGTCGACCGACGTCCCGCGAGCGCAAGCAAAGCGGCTGCTATCGCCAGTGGCGGCTTGGTACGTGGGCGATATCCTGAAGGATGCTCCGCCGCCAGCCTACGCCGCGGGCGGGCGTTTTGCTTACAAGACGGGCACGTCCTACGGCTACCGAGATGCATGGGCCATCGGTTACGATGGGGCCCATACCATCGCGATCTGGGTCGGGCGCGCAGATGGCGCCTCCACGCCGGGTCTTACGGGCCGCACGGCCGCGGCCCCGCTCCTGTTCGATGCCTTCCGGCGGCTTGGGGCCAAGCGCGAGCCGCTGCCAGCGGCACCCGCGGGCGTCCTGCAGGCCACGGGGGCGCAGCTGCCGCCGCCACTCAAGCGGTTTTCCGATCCGGGGAACGAGCGCATCGCGGCAGGGCCATGGCTCGAGCCGCCGGTGCTGATCTCCTTCCCCCCCGACCGTTCGGACCTCGACCTCGCTGATGCCGACGGCGTCTTGCTGCTCAAAGCCGAAGGCGGCGCACTTCCGCTAACGTGGATGGTCGACGGCCGGCCGATTCCATCGGCGTCGCACCGGCGCGAGGCAGTGTGGGAGCCTGACGGCCGCGGGTTCGTGAAGCTGACCGTGACCGATGCCAGGGGCCGGGTCGACCGGGCGAGCATCCGCTTGCGCTGAACGGCGAAGCTGCGGGCCTGTCTCATTTTCTCAACTCTGCAATGCAAAACGACGAGCGGCGGTCTGGCCAATCCGCAGCCCGCCACGGTAGGCTTTACGGAATGCTTCGAGAGGCACGCTGCATGAGCCAAGCGCACCTCACCCGCCTGCTTGCCATTCTGCTCTGCCTGACACTCCTCGCCGGCTGCGGGGAGCAAAGCAGCAGCAAGTTGCCAGCGGTCGGGGCGCGCATCGACGAGACGTCCGTATCGGGCCTATCGGCCGGTGCCTACATGGCGGGTCAGTTTCAGCTCGCGCACGGCCGCGACGTCGTGGGCGCCGGAATCGTCGCGGGCGGACCCTGGGGATGTGCGGAAAGCCTCCACGCCGACGTGATGCCGGGGCCGGGCACGGCTTTCATCAACCTGTCGCGGGCGATGAACGGCTGCATGCTGGATGCCCTGCAGGCCTGGGGTATTCCTGATCCGCAATGGCTGGCGGGCCGTGCCGGCCAGCTTGCACAGCAGAACCGGATCGATCCGGTCGCCTCTGTTCGCCAGGACCGAATCTATCTCTTCTCAGGTCGGGATGACCACACGGTCGCACCGGCCATCGTGGCTGCTGCGAGGGATTTCTACCTGGCCATCGGCGTCAAGGAGGACCGGATAACGTTGATTGACACCCTGCCTGCCGGGCACGCGTTCGTGACGGAGGACCAGGGTCTCGCCTGCGATGAGACCGGCTCGCCTTACATCGTGAACTGCAATTATGACATGGCTGGAGCAATGCTCGGGCAGTTCTACGGAGAGCTCAAGCCGAAAGCGCAAAAGCCCGCCGGAGACGTCATCACCTTCGACCAGGGCGAATTCGTCGAAGATCTGACGAGCCACGGCATGGCCGATTCCGGTGCCGTGTACATCTCTCCCGAGTGCCGGGAGGCAGCCGGATGCCGGGTCCATATCGCGTTCCACGGCTGTAACCAGAGCTCCGCCAGCGTCGGAGATGCATTCATTACACAGAGCGGTTTTCTCGCCTGGGCGGACACCAATCGTTTGATCGTGCTCTTCCCGCAGGTGAGCAGTACGCCGGCCAATCCTCAGGCCTGCTGGGACTGGTGGGGCTACACGGGCCGCCAGTTCCTTACGCGGGATGCCCCACAGATTGTCGCAGTGCGACGCATGCTGATGCGGCTCGTGGAGCGAATTTGACATTCGATTTCCGTTTGCGGCACGCGCCGTATCAAATGTCAAATTCAAATGCTCCTCTCGACTCAAATAGTTGCTGGTCCTTTTGATTCCGGCATTTGCTCTCGAGCTTGCCGCGGCGGGATGCAAATGCCGGAATCGGACCACTAGCGGCCTCGCCGTCCATGATTTAGAGCAAGGCACTCGTCGCCGCTGCCAGGAAGCAGTCTGCTTATCCTGTGCGGGATAGGTGAGGGAGTGCCGCGGCACGAATGCCGAGGCGCCAAGGGTTCGGAGGGGGGACCAGGTCATGAGCGCTGAGCATGTCGCGCTGGGCCGCGCCGGGATATGGGTCAGGCGCCGGATCAATGGAGACGGGCTGGCAGCACTGGCAGCTCTCGCCGCGCTGATCGTGTGGGTTTCACCGAGCCCATTCCCGGTAACTGTCCAGACGGATGCCCAGACGGATGAGCGGGACAGGGTGCGTGCGGAGACATCGGCCCCGTCACCTGCTGCCGACCGCGCAATCGGGCGCGAGCACAGGTTCGGTGGCTATGGCGGCATCTCCTACACGCTCCCGAGCGCCGGTAGAATCGAAAAACCGGGCTCCACGGATCTGACAGTAAAGGATTTCGAGTGGATCGGACGGCCGTTCAAGGCTCCCATCTATTACGGCTTGCGCACACAGCATTGGTTGCCGGGCGCGCTGACCGGCACGATGGTCGACTTCACGCACGCCAAGGCGATTGCCCAGAGGGACGACGTTGCGACCTTCTCCGGCACGTTGAATGGTCAGCCCGCGGCGCCGAACGCGAGGATAGGTGATGTTTTCCGGCATCTTGAGTTCAGCCACGGCCACAACATTCTGACCCTCAATGGCCTGTTCCGGATGCCGTTCTCCTCGTGGCTGCCGGTGCGGCCCTATTTCGGGCTCGGCGGCGGGGCCTCGTTCCCGCATACGGAAGTCGGCCTGACGTCGGAGCCCAAGCGCACATACGAGTATCAGTTCGCCGGATTTGCGGGTCAGGTGCTGACCGGGATCGAGGTGCCGCTGGGGCGCATCTCCCTGTTTTTCGAGTACAAGTTCACTTACGCGCCCTACAGCGTTCCGCTCTCGCACGAGCCCAATGGCTGGTTGTTCGTCACAGACGTGTGGCGCCAGTTTCGCGCTTGGTGGACCGGCGAGGAGCCGCCCGGCGGCATACTGACGACCACGCTTGCGACCAGTCATGGCATCAGCGGTATCCTCGTCCGGACCAACTCCGCTGTACCGGTAAAGAAATAGTCGCCGAGGGGCACAGCGGCCGGCCACTCCGTCAGGAGGGCGGGACACCGTCGATGCCCGGCCTGTAGCCCGCTGCACCCCAATGGCGCACCGGCGAGCTTCTGGCTTCGTTGCCGGCCGGAAGAATGCCGTAGTGGCGCGCTAGCCGGGTCAAGGCGAGCTGCAAGACCACTTTTCCGGAGCGTTGCGGCCAGCCGGCTGACCGTTCCGCTTCCTCCAGGCCTTTGAGGTGGCAGCAGACGTCTATCAGGATGCCGCATAGCTCCGGGCCGACCGCCTTCAGTGCCAGCCGCACACGCTCGCGGGCAGCGATCACGCGATCCTGCAGCTCTATTCCGGCTCCCGGCGCAGCACGCCGCTCCCGGCGGCTGGACATGGTTCCTTCCCAGCTCGAGGTCACCTTCGGCGTCATCTGGGCAAACCAGAAATCTGCCCGCAGGCGCTCACCGGCATCGAACTCCTGGCGGGAAATGAGGGGCTTGCCTTCCTTGTCGCGGCGCCGGCGGAGCCACGCGAGCGGACTTTCGGACTCGTTTACCGCTGGCGCTGCGGGCTTCGGCTCGCGTGGTCGCGCGGCTTCCGCCGCCGCTGCCTCGCTATGGGCGGCACGCAGGGCGGCGATGCCCCGGCGTGTCGGACCGAGACGGTTCTCGCCGATATCGCGCAAGAGCCCCGCCTCGACTGCAGCCGCAAGCCGCTTGCGGTCGACGCTGGCGACGGGCTTGGCAAACTGGTTGCGCGGCGAGAAGGCTTCGGCTCCGGCAGCGGTCAGCTTGAGGAACGAGCC
>JAEVZQ010000255.1 GCA_023392135.1 Pseudomonadota bacterium
ACCTCATCCTTGCCTATATCGGCCAGCATGTGCTTGGGATGCCGCGCTCCTATTGAGCAGTGGTCACGTCGTTGCGACTGGTTTAGGCTCCACGTCCTCTGAAACCACAGTGTGAGACCGCAGGAGATACCCTCCGCCATGCAAGAACCTGCCCGATTGCAGAGCCTGCTTCTTGCCACCGATCTGTCGACACGGTCGGATCGAGCTTTCCATCGTGCAGTCGAGCTGGCGCGTGCCAACAAGGCGCTCCTGACAGTTTTGCACGTCATCCCCGATGAGCTGAACCCCGATTACGCCGACGCCCTGAAGGCGAGTGCGAGAGCGGCGCTGGAGAAGCAGGTTTCTCAGGCGATGGCCGCCGGCGAATTCAGCGTCCACATCGCCGTCAAGGGCGGACTCGATGAAGAGCATATCCTGAAACAGGTCCGGGAGGGCGCGGCCCGCGGTGATTTCTCCGTCGAGGTCCGGATCGAGGCGGGCAGCATCTACGACATCATCATCCAGACCGCGACTGCCGCGAATGCCGACATCGTCATTTGTGGCGATCATCATAAGCTGATGATCGGCGACGAGTGGCTGGGCTCGACCATGGACCGCGTGCTCCGGTTCGGCAACCGGCCCGTTCTCGTGGTCAAATCCGAGCCGGCGGGCTCCTACAAGAACGTTGTCGTTGCCGTCGATTTCTCCGAGGTTTCAGCCGAGGCCCTGGCCTTCGCCTACACTGCCTTCCCTTCGGCGAAGCTCACCCTGTTCAATGCTGCCGAAACCTCATTCTCGGGCTTCCTGTCTGGTGCAGATACGAGCCAGGATGCGCTCGACAAGCGCCGCGAGGAGCTTCGGCAATTCTCGGAAACCGTCCTGTCGCGGGCTAGGACAGCCTCTGGAGCGAACGTTCCCGACGTCTCGGTGGAAGTCCGGCAGGGCGCCGCCGTGAATGTCCTCGATCAGTACGTTGCCGACAACAACGTGGATCTGGTCGTGGTCGGCTCGCACGGCCGCACAGGCCTGCGCCGTGCCATCCTCGGGAGCGTAGCCGAAAGCTCGATCGCACGCCTTAATTGCGACGTGCTTGCCGTCCGGCCGCCAACCGCCTGAGGTTGAGGAACCCACCGGCTATTTCTCATCGGCCGGTGGCGTCCGGGTGGCTTTGGTGAATGCCGACATGAGGTCCATCGGCACCGGGAAGACGATGGTGGAGCTGCGCTCCCCAGCGATATTGACCAGTGTGCTCAGATACCTGAGCTGAAGCGCATAGGGCGATTGCGCGAGAACATCACCCGCCTGACGCAGCTTCTCGGAAGCCTGCAGCTCGCCTTCGGCGTCGATCACCTTGGCGCGGCGCAGTCGTTCCGCCTCGGCCTGCTTGGCAATGGCGCGTACCATCGTCTCGTTGAGGTCGATGTGCTTCAGCTCGACGTTGGCGACCTTGATGCCCCAGGCGTCGGTCTGCGCATCGAGGATATCCTGGATCTGGTTATTGATCTTTTCCCGCGCCGCCAGCATCTCGTCGAGATCGTGCTGGCCGACGACGGAGCGCAGCGTGGTCTGCGCGAGTTGGCTCGTCGCCATTTCGAACTCTTCCACCTGGATGACCGCCCGCTCCGGATCGATCACGCGGAAATAGATGACCGCATTTACCCGGACCGAAACGTTGTCACGCGAGATGACGTCCTGTGGCGGCACATCGAGGACGCGCGTGCGCAGGTCGACACGCACGAACTGCTGGACGCCGGGAATTATGATGATGAGACCCGGCCCCTTCACGCCCCAGAACCGGCCCAGCGTGAAGACGACACCGCGCTCATATTCCCTGAGGATCTTGATCGCCGATGCAAGGATCAGCAGGATGATGACGACTGGAATGAGACTAGTCAGCAGGGTATCCATGGCGTTTGTTCCCTCTCGTCAGGTCGTCTGCTTCACAGTCAGCGTCAGCCCTTCGCGCCCGATGACCCGCACACGATCACCGCGGGCCAGCTCCGACTGAGATTCCGCCGACCAGATTTCGCCGTGCACGCGCACGCGCCCGGCATGACCGGTCCATTCCACGATTTCGCCGGTGCTCCCAATGAGCTGCTCGGCTCCCGTCTGCACCTGCCGCCGGCGCGAGCGCATTGCGATTCCCAGCACGCCGGCAAGGATCACGGCGCTGGCAATCGCGGCGCCGACCACCAGCGGCCGGGAGACTTCGAAGTCGATGTCGACCTGCTCCGGATCGAAAAGGAACAGGCCACCCAGAATGAAGGCCGCGATGCCGCCGATGCCGAGCACGCCGAAACCCGGCGCAAACGCCTCGGCCGCGAGCAGACCGATTCCGAGGAGGAGCAGCGCGATCCCGCCCAGATTGACCGGCAGAACCGTAAGTGCCGTCAGTGCAAGAACGAGACATATGCCGCCGATGACACCTGGAAAGAGTGCGCCAGGGTTCAAAAGCTCGAACAGGATCCCATAGATACCGAGCAGCATCAGTACGAACGCCACGTTCGGATCGGCGATCACCTGCAGGACCTGCATCTGCCAGCTCGGCTCGACCGAGTCGATCCGCTTGTCGCGTGTGTCCAGCGTCACTGTGCCGGCGCTCGTGGTGACCGTCCGGCCGTCGGCCGCCGCCAGCAGCTCCCTCAGGTCTGGAGCGATGATCTCGATGACGTGCTCCTGCAGAGCTTGCGTCGAGGTGAGTGTTGTCCCTTCACGAACGGCTTGCTCCGCCCAGTCGGCGTTGCGATGCCTGAGCTCCGCCAGTCCACGCAGATAAGACACTGCATCGTTGACCAGTTTGCGCTCGGCCGCGTCGGGCTTGGCCTCTTTGCTTTCGTCCTTCTCCTTGCCTCCGGAGGGCTGGAGTGGCGAGCCGATCTGGATGGGCGTCGCGGCCCCGAGGTGGGTAGCCGGCGCCATGGCGGCAAGGTGCGAGGCGTACATCAGGTAGGTGCCAGCGCTGGCCGCACGGGCCCCGCTCGGCGCCACGTAGCCAACGATCGGAATCGGCGAAGCGAGGATCGCCTGGATCATATCGCGTGTGGAGGAGACGAGCCCGCCCGGTGTATCGATGCGCATGATGATGAGACTGGCATTCTCGGCCTTGGCCCGCTCGACGCTTCTCTCAAGGTGCTGCGCCGAGGTAAATCCGATGACGCCTTTGACGTCGAACCCCAGCACCGGACCATCACCGGGAAGTTGCCCATTGACAGGCTGGCCGAGCAAAATCGTGAGCCCCGCGAGCAGGC
>JAEVZQ010000303.1 GCA_023392135.1 Pseudomonadota bacterium
TTCCCGGAGCCGGTAGGCCCGACGAGAGCGATGGTCTCGCCCGGCTGTGCCTCCAGATCCAGGTTGAAAACGCCTTGCGCGTCGTTGCCGTACCGAAAGGTAACGTTCTCGTAGCGCACCGCTCCGGCGATGTTTTGCAGGGGCTTGGCGCCGGGCCGCTCGATGATTGCGACGGTCGTGTCCAGCAGGTCGAAGAACGACTTGAGCGTCGGCGCCTGCATGAAGATGCGCGCCACGAAGCCGGACAGCTGATCGAGCTTTCCGATCAGCAGGCCGGCGAATGCGACGAAGCTGACGATCTCGCCGACCGTGACCTCGCCGCGGCTTGCCAGCAATGCGCCTACGGAGAAGATCGAAACCATGGTGGTGGTCGAGGCCGCCCGTGTGAGAATGCTGAGCAGGCCCCACCACGTCAGCACCGGGTACTGGGCAGCAAGAAGCTGTCGCATGAGATCGCGCAGGGCGGCTGCCTCGGCGGTCAGCCGTCCGTAGCTCTGCACGACGGGAACATTGCCGATCACATCCCCGACCCGGCCGAAGACGTCGATGTAGTAGCGTTCGACTGCGGCCTGCCCATCCGAGGTGCGGTAGACCACCATGACGTTCAGGACGGTGTAGACCACCGCCAGCACGGCCAGCAGACTGGCGAGCCGCCAGTCCATGTAAATGGCCGTCGGGATGAGTAGAAGGATGCTGACCATGGCCGAAAGCTGCTCGCGCATGAAGGTCAGCCAAGTGGCGAACAGGGCATCCGCACCCGCAAGAATGGTTCGCACCGTGGCGCCGGTTCCGCGCTCGGCCAGATAGCTGATCGGCAGCGTCAGTGTACGCTCGAAGGCGCCACTCATCGCGGCGAGGCGCTGCCGGTGGGCGAGGCGGTCGGCTGCGACGGCGACCAGCACGCCCGCTGTGATGCCGAAAAGGCCGAGCGCGGCCCAGAGCATGATGAGTGGAAACACCGCGGTGCCCTGGGACAGCCCGTCGACCACCCGGCCGAACAGGACAGGCTCGGCGAGCGCGACGAGGCCGACACCGACGTTGGCGGCCACGAGCGAAGAGGCGAGCCAGCGCTCTGACATGAGCTGGCCGATGGCGCGCGAATAAATGGAGACGAGCTTCATGGCATCAGGTCGCAAGTCAGTGGCCAGCACAGATCATGCTCAGGCCATTGCGTCACATCCGGTCCAGGACCTCGCGCATCGCGCCGGCGAGCGGCCGGAACACAAATCTCAGGGTGTGGCGGCCTGATGGCACCTCCACCGCGCGAAACAGAACGTTGGCTCGCTTCATTGTCGCAGGCAACCCGTCGACCTCGACGAACCACCAGGGGTGCCAAACGTCGTTGAGCACGACCCAGCCGCCATCGGGACTTTCGGCGTCTATGACCACCTCTGTGTTCTGATAATGGACGATTCGGACCTTGCCGGGGCGGCGCGCGCGGGATACCGGAGCGTCCTCCAGCACGACTGTCGTCCTTGGATCGTCCGCCGGCCATTTGCCGCTGGCAAGCATCGCTTCGAAATCGCCTTCGACCGCCTCGTGAGCGAAGAGAACACGCGGCAGGGCCCGCGGGTTCTCGTAGATGAAGGCGTCCAATGTACGCGCCACGAGCGTCAGGTCGCCCGGTGCCAGATTTTTATCGATGTTTTCGATCGGCACGCCTGACGCGATGAAACGAAGTCCGAGCAGATCGGCGAGCTGCGAGCGGTAGGAGGGAAAGAGCGGCGTGAATTTGCGCTGGTCGGGCAGGCCGACCGTATCGCCGGCTCCCGTCGCCTCAGAATAGAGCTTGAGGCGGACAGGGTTGTAGCCCAACGTGTGCTCGAGACCGTGCGTCAGCGTAGACCCGGGCCAATGGAAGCCGACCCCTGCGAGCTCCACGCGCGGACGGGAGACCTCGTCGGAGGCGTCCTGCACCTTCCGCTGCAGCAGGCGGACCGTCTCGTTCTCAGTGTCCGGCTCCAGGAATTCGAGCGCGGACGGCGGCATGGCGGTCGCGCCGTTCGGACCGTTGTTGATGGCGAGATCAACAGTTGAAAATCCAACGAGCAGGGCCGTCATGAGCATCGGGCGTGCCGGCCACCATCTGGCGACGGCGAAGAGGATCACGGCGCCGATCCCGATAAAAGCTGTGGACTGTAGCATCGGGGCAGTGGCGGCTCCGAGCCGGTCGAAATGCAGCGCAAACGCCAGGGCAAGACCAAAAATCAGGAGAACGAGAACCGCTTCCAGCCTGCGCCGCCACGCTGCGACTTGCGGCAGCGTTCTGCTGAGCATCCGGTGTGCGACGTAGCCTGCCAGCAGCGCGCCGAGACCGCCGACGAGAAACAGGGCATCCGCGGGACGGCGATAGAGCGAAACTCCAGGGAGGACGTCGTAGGCTATTCGGAAAACCGGCGTGTACCACCCGAGTGCGTAGAGCAGAATGAGAAGCGCCGAGATACTGAAGAAGCGCACATCGCGAGACCACAGTACGCCGCGGCAGAAGCCGACGACGAGGAGCAGCAGGGGGATCGCGCCGAGATAGAGTTCTCCGACGTTCTGCGCCGTGAACAGGTCCGTACCCGTCCAGGTGTAACTTGGGGGACCCCAGTAGATTTCCATCTTTCCGGCAGCACCGAACAGGTCCGGGATGGCGGCCGTGAGGAGCAGGGCGGGGTGCAGCGAGCCGCGTCCCGCTCCGATGAAGTCGATTTCCGGGCGATTTGACTGGCCCGCAAGCAGGGCAGTGAGAGCGATCGGAATGGCGGCGACCAGCAGCGACGAAGCGGCCGCGCAGGCGAGTGGCTTGATGCTGGCCTTCGCGGCGGCAACCGGAGATGCCGCCGTGAGCCAAAGCCAAACCGCGTATCCGGCCAGAAGATATAACGACAGGAGCGCCACCTGATCACGACCGAGGGCTATGAACGCGGCGAAGAGACCAGCGGCTGCGCCGTACCCAGGGCTCGAGCGGTCGAGCGCGCGCCGCAGAAAGAACAGCGCGAACGGCAGGTAGACCATGCTCAGGACCTGGCCGAAATGCTGGATGCGCCAGGCCATCACGCCGCCGAACTGAAATGCGAGCGCGGCGATGAGAACCGCTGCCCAGTGCCAGCCGAGCTCTCGGCAGAGCAGCACCACCCCGACGCCTCCGAAAAAAACAGAGAGCAGAACCGTAGCGTCCACTGCCCAGAGGCTCGGCGCCGGATCGATCAGCGCCAGAAGCAGCATCGGCGGCGAGAAGATCATCGATTGCGGATCGGCGATCTGCGGGTGTCCAGCGAATGCGTACGGCGTCCAGAAGGGCAGCTCACCGCGCGCGATGCTCGCCGCCAGAAACTGGACTTGCGGCTGGAACTGGGCCTTGGCGTCCCACGGAATCGTCACCGCTCCGGACAGCCAAGGCCAGCAAAACGCCAGCCAGCTCAACGTCAGGAGAGTAGCGATCGCAGCCAGCGACCTGTCACGGGGCTCCGCCACTGCCGATTGCATCACCCCCTCCGGCGCACTCACAGATCCACGCTCCGATCCTCTGCTCTCCAACCGTTGCATGCTATTATGGCGCGCCAGTGCCGGTGACGGATCTGTTCGAAGCGGAAACGAATAGCACCTTCGGCTGGATCCGGCTGCGATCCGATCGAAGGAGCCAAGATGATGCAGTCCACGGGATCAGGATGAACATGGGCGAAAGGCTAGACACGACGGCCGAGGACCCCTGCGGTCC
>JAEVZQ010000239.1 GCA_023392135.1 Pseudomonadota bacterium
AGCTGCAGCAGGCGATGCTGAATGCGGCGAAGCCTTACCTGCTGCGCGTCCAGGGTCCGAACTGCATCGGGCTGATGGTGCCGGGAATCGGTCTCAATGCCAGCTTCTCGCATCGCGCGCCCCTGGCCGGAGATCTGGCCTTTCTGACCCAATCTGGCGCGCTGGCGACGGCTGTGATCGATTGGGCCGACGACCGGCGCATCGGCTTTTCCCATGTGGTTTCGCTGGGCGACATGGCCGATGTCGATTTCGGGGACATGCTGGACTTCTTCGCCGGCGATCCGAAGAGCCGGGCGATCCTGCTCTACATGGAATCCGTCACGCACGCGCCGAAGTTCCTGTCGGCCGCGCGGCGGGCCGCCCGTTCCAAGCCGGTGATCGTGGTGAAAGCCGGCCGCCACGAGGCCGGGTCGAAGGCCGCACTGTCGCATACCGGGGCACTGACCGGCGCCGACAGCGCCTATGATGCTGCATTTCGGCGCGCCGGTTTGCTGCGTGTCTTGGCGCTCTACGAGCTGTTCGGGGCAGCAGAGAGCCTGGCGCGGTTGCCCGCGTCGACGGGCGAGCGATTGGCGATACTCACCAATGGCGGCGGTGCTGCGGTCCTGGCGGTCGATCGGCTCATGGATCTGCAGGGGACGATGGCGGAGCTTTCGGATGACGGAAAGGCGGCACTCGATGCGGTGCTCCCGCCAACATGGTCTAAGGGTAATCCGGTCGACATCATTGGCGACGCCGGTCCCGAGCGCTACACCGCCGCGCTCGAAGTGCTGCTCGAGGAGAAAGGGACAGACGCGGTTCTGATTATGAACTGCCCGACGGCCGCCGCGTCCAGCTCGGCGGTTGCAGAAGGCATCGTAAACCTCGTCGAGGAGCGTCGGCTGGCCAAGCAACCGCTGAAACCGATCTTCACCAACTGGCTCGGGGAGAGTGCCAGCAGGGAGGCGCGGCAGCTTTTTGCTAAGCACCGGATCGCCAGCTTCGAGTTCCCGAACAGCTCCGTCGAAGGATTTATGCAGCTCGTGCGATACACGCGTGCGCAGGCCCAGCTCATGCGCACGCCGCCCTCGCTGCCGGAGGAGCTTGGACTACGGACCAAGGACGCTGAAACGATCATCGCCGGCGCACTCCAGCAGGGGCGCCACGTACTGTCGGAAGTGGAGGGAAAATCGCTGCTCGCCGCCTATGGCGTCCCGACCGTCCCTACAGAAGTTGCCACGACCCCCGACGAGGTGGCGGCGATTGCAGCCCGGCTCCTGCAGGAGCATGCGGCCTGTGTGGTCAAGGTGCTCTCAGACGACATCTCTCACAAGTCGGACGTCGGCGGGGTGCGCCTCGGCCTCGAACGGGCGAATGCTGCACGCGATGCGGCGCAAGACATCCTCGCCCGCGTGGCCCGCCAGTTGCCCGACGCGCACGTCCAGGGTTTCACCGTGCAGCCGATGATCCGGCGGCCCCGCGCGCACGAGCTGATCGCCGGCATGGCCGTCGACCGGACGTTCGGGCCGGTCCTGCTGTTTGGCGCCGGCGGCACCTCGGTCGAGGTGGTGGCCGATACGGCGCAGGCCCTTCCGCCCCTCGACATGAACCTCGCCCGGGATCTCATGGAGCGCACGCGCATTTTCCGGCTGCTGCGAGGCTATCGCGACCGCCCTGCGGCCGATCTCGAGCTCATTGCCGAGTCGCTCGTGCGCCTCAGCTATCTCGTGGCGCGCCATCCCGAGATCCGCGAGATCGACATAAATCCGCTGCTTGCGGACGAGTCCGGCGTGATTGCGCTGGATGCCCGGGTGAGGCTGGAGGACGAACGGCAAAGCCCCCGCGTTCCCATGGCGCTCCGGCCCTACCCGTCGGAATGGATCAAGGACATCGAGCTGGAGGGCGTAGGGCATATTCGCCTGCGCCCGATCCGGCCGGAGGACGAGCCGCTCTACGACGACTTTTTCCCGCGCCTTACCCCGGAGGATCAGCGGCTACGCTTCTTCAGCGCCCGCCCGGACCTGTCGCGCAGGTTCCTGGCGCGGCTCACCCAGATCGACTACGCGCGCGAGATGGCGTTCGTCGCGCTGTCGACGGAGACCGGCGATCTGCTGGGCGTATCCCGTTTCATTGCCGACCCCGATTACACCCGTGGCGAATACGCCGTGCTCGTCAGGTCGGATCTCAAGGGGCGGGGCCTCGGCTGGGAGCTCATGCAGCACCTGATCACCTATGCACGCGCTGAAGAACTCGAGCAGCTCTTCGGCTCCGTGCTGGCGGAGAACACGACCATGCTCAAGATGTGCGCGGAGCTCGGCTTCTCGATCCAGCCGGAGCCGGATGACCCAACCGTGCGCCATGTGGTGCTGGATCTGGCACGCTGAGAGAGTGACTACGCACGCGTCAGTAAGCCTCGGGAACTGACGATCTTTTACAGGGTTGAGCACTCCGGAAGGAACGCTCTCTGTCGGGCGTGCGCGAGTGCCGACATGAAAATTCTGATTACCGCCTTGTTAACCATTGGGCTTGCTGTTGCGATCGCCGTCCCAGCGGCACCGTCGGTAGCGAGAGACACCAAGCAGCCCGAATCGCGCGAATGGAAGCCAGAATGCCTCCCTACCTGGGCGAGGAAAACGACATCGAGCGGCAACCAGATCGGTAACGGTGAGCCGGACTCAGTGCCGCCGGTTGGTTGCAAATAGCACTGGGGCGAGATGTAGGCCGCACCGATTTCGTCGCCGGCCACTGCCGCTACTTTCCATTGAGTTCTCCGGCCACTGTCCTACGATGGGCGCCTGCTATGTGTGCAGGCCAACCACCCCGTTTCCTTGAACCACGGACAGCAGCCAGATGCCCGCTATCGACCCCGATCGCGTCATGGGAGACCTCAGGCGCTTTGCAGAATTCGGCAAGTACAAAATGGGCGTCCACCGGCCGACCTACTCTCGCGAGGACATGGCGGCGCGGCACTGGCTGGCAGGCCGCATGGCCGATGCAGGGCTCGAGCCCGAGATCGACGGGATCGGCAATGTCATCGCCCGCGGGAAAGGCAGCGGACCACGCGTCCTGACGGGGTCGCACACGGAAAGCCAGAACTACGCCGGCTGGCTCGACGGGCCGCTGGGATTGATCTACGGGCTCGAGGCGGCACGTGCGATCGGTGCCGACCCGGATTTTGCCGGCAAGGTCGTGGATGTGGGGGCGTGGGCAGACGAGGAGGGCCATTTCGGTAGCCTTATCGGCAGCCGGTCCTTCTGCGGCGACCTCACCGGGAAGGAGATCGACGAAGCCTTCGATCCCACACGCGGTGTCAAGCTGCGCGATGCCCTGGACAGCGCCGGTCTGGCGGGCCGGTCGCGCATCGTCTGCGATCCGAGCGAGTATCTCGCCTACGTCGAAGCTCACATCGAGCAGGGCGACGTCCTGGAAGCCAACGACCTGAAACTGGGCATCGTCACCAGCATCGTCGGAATTTGGCAGTACCGTGTGACATTCGAGGGCGTCACGAACCACGCCGGCACGACGCGCATGGCCATCCGCAAGGACGCCGGCGTGGCACTTACGCGTCTGTGCTGCGAGATCGAGCGCCGGTTGCCTGAAGTCGCCGGGCCGCGGAGCGTCTGGACGACCGGGCGGATCACGTTGCACCCCGGCGCCGCGAGCATCATCCCCGGCCGCGCCGAGATGCTGTTCCAGATCCGCGATGCCGATACCGCGATTCTGGAGCGCATGGAGCGCGCGCTTTTCGATCTGGTGACTGCATCGGATGCTGCCGGTCCGTGCCGCGCGTCTGTCGAGGCGTTGCGCAAAGGCACGCCGGCCGTGATGGATGCGCGCGTGCAGTCGGCCCTGGAA
>JAEVZQ010000252.1 GCA_023392135.1 Pseudomonadota bacterium
GTCGAAGGCTCCGAGGAGGAGATCGACGACCTGCTCGCTCGCATCGTGAAGATGGCCGAGCCCTTCAGGCCGAAGTCGATGAAGGTGAGCGGCAGCCCTGCGGAAAGCGCCAAAATCTGGAGGGGGCGCAAGTCGGCCTTCGGTGCCATCGGCCGGATTTCCGAGTACTACTGCATGGACGGCACGATCCCCCTGAAGCAACTCCCTCACGTGCTGACGCGGATCTCCGAGATCTGCGGCAGCCACGGCCTGAGAGTTGCTAACATTTTCCACGCGGGCGATGGTAATCTGCACCCGCTCATTCTCTACAATGCCAATGATCCGGGAGAGGTGGAGAAGGCGGAGCTGGCCGGTGCCGATATTCTCAAGCTGTGCGTCGAGGTCGGCGGATGTTTGACGGGCGAGCACGGGGTCGGCGTCGAGAAGCGCGAGCTGATGCGGCATCAGTTCAGCGAGACGGACCTTCTCGTGCAGATGCGCATCAAATCCGTTTTCGATCCGGACTGGCTACTCAACCCGGCAAAGGTCTTTCCGCTCGCTGAGCGGGTCATGCTGGACAACGCGGCGTGAGGAGATTGTAAGCCGTGGCCACGGTCAGACCTGCTGCCGAGTGGGAATTGGCGAACCTCATTGTCGCCGCTGCCGAGCGGGCAAAGCCCGTCGAGATCGTGGGCGCCGGTACGAAGCGCAACGTCGGCCGGCCAATGCAGGCTGCCGTGACGATCTCCACAGCCGGCTTGCGCGGCATCACGCTTTACGAGCCGACCGAGCTCGTCATGTCCGCGCGGGCTGGTACGCTGGTGTCCGACATAGAAACACAGCTTGCCGAGAAGGGGCAGATGCTGCCGTTCGAGCCCATCGATCTCGGACCCGCACTCGGCGGGCAGGCCGGACGGGGCACGATCGGAGCGGTGTTTGCGACCAATCTCTCAGGTGCGCGTCGGGTGGCGACCGGAGCGGCACGGGACCATCTGCTCGGCGTTCGTGCCATCAACGGCCGCGGCGAGACGTTTAAGTCGGGCGGGCGAGTCCTGAAGAATGTCACTGGCTATGACGTCGCCCGCGGCGTGGCCGGGAGCTGGGGAACTTTGGCCGTCATCACCGAGGTGACGTTCAAAGTCGTCCCCAGGCCGGAAGAGACAGCCACCATCGTGCTGTTCGGACTGACGGATGATCTTGCTACCGAGGTCATGTGCCAGGCCATGGGCACGCCCTATGAGGTGAGCGGTGCCGTGCATCTGCCGCAGGCCGTCGCGCAGCGGCTCCGTACGCCTGAATTCCGCGAGCCCGGCAAAGCGGTGACGGCGCTCCGGATCGAGAACCTCGCGAGCTTCGTCGCATACCGCTGCGGCAAGCTGCGTGAGCATCTGGCTCCCTATGGAAAGGCAGAGGTGCTGGGTGACGCGGTGTCACGCGCCTTCTGGGGGGAGCTGCGGCAGCTTTCGGTTCTGCGGCAGGATGCAAGGCCGCTCTGGCGCATCTCGACCAGGCCGACGAATGGCCCCAGGGTCGTCGATGCGATCAGGCGTTACATGCCGGTCGATGCCTTCTATGATTGGTCGGGTGGGCTGATCTGGCTCGAATTGCCCGAGGCGGCCGATGCAGCGGCCTCCGATATCCGCCGGGTCATCGCTCAATTCGGCGGCCATGCAACCCTGATGCGCGCCGAGCCGGCGGTCCGGGCTGCGATCGACGTCTTCCAGCCGCTCGAACCCGGCGTCGAGCGATTGACGCACGGTATCAAGTCGGCGTTCGACCCTGCAGGCATTCTCAATCCGGGCCGGATGTACGCCGCAATCTGAACTCATTCCGCCAGGGGCGGCAGAAAACCATGCAGACGAATTTCACGGCCGAGCAGCTTGACGACCCGCGCATCGAGGAGATCGACCGAATCGTGCGGCGCTGCGTGCACTGTGGCCTGTGCACCGCCGTCTGCCCCACCTACGTGCTGCTCGGGGACGAGCGCGACTCGCCGCGTGGCCGCATCTACATGATGAAGGACATGTTCGAGCGCGGGGTTCCGGCGAGCCCCGAGGTCCAGCACCACGTCGATCACTGCCTCTCCTGCCTCTCATGCATGACGACCTGCCCCGGCGGGGTCGACTACATGCATCTTGTTGACCATGCCCGCGTGCACATCGAGAACACTGGCCAGCGCTCACTCAAGCAGCGAGTGATGCGAAAGCTCCTGGCGGAGGTGGTGCCCTATCCCGAACGGTTCCGCACGGCACTCAGGCTGGCTCCGCTCGGCCTGCCGCTGCGTGGCCTCATGCGCCGGCTGGGTATGAAGGAGCTGGCGGCCATGCTGGATCTGGCGCCCAGCCGATCGATTCGCTCGCCCAGGTACAGCGGCCCCGGCACGGCTGTCACGAAGGCTGAGCGCAAGGGCCGCGTGATCATGCTGGCGGGCTGCGCTCAGCAGGTGCTGCGGCCCGAAATCAATGATGCCACCATCCGCCTGCTCGCCCGCCGCGGCGTCGACGTGGAGGTCGCCGCAGGCGCGGGCTGCTGCGGCGCGCTGGTCCATCACATGGGTCGCGAGGCCGAGGCGGTCGAGTTCGCCAAGCGGAATGTGGACGCCTGGTGGAAGGTGATGAGCCGCAATGAAATAGATGCGCTGATCATCAACGCTTCGGGCTGCGGTACGACGGTGAAGGACTACGGCCATTTGCTGGCCCGGGTCGAAGGATACGCGGAGCGCGCGCGCAAGATCGCCGATATGGCCCGCGACGTGACGGAGTTCCTGTCGGAGTATGACCTCGGCCCGCCGAAGCGCTGGTCGTCGCTGCGCGTCGCCTATCACTCCGCCTG
>JAEVZQ010000411.1 GCA_023392135.1 Pseudomonadota bacterium
CCCCCCCCGCGGCCAAACCCCCCACCCCGTTCTAAGCCGGCCCTGATCGCCCGCACTCTGCAGGAAGTTTCATGACGTTTTTGATCGCCAGCCAGTTGCTGAACGGTCTTGCGACCGGAATGCTCTACGCGCTCGTCGGTGTCGGCCTGACACTCGTTCTCGGAATGCTCAATATTCCGAACTTCGCACACGGCGGTTTGTACGCGTTCGGTGCCTACTTCACGTATACGATCGTAAACCTGACCGGCTCTTTCTACCTTGCGGTGCTCATCGGGCCGCTGCTGGTGATCCTCGTCGCATTCGCCATCGAGAGTCAGGGGGTTCGACGTCTATACGCGGCCCATCACGATTATCAACTCCTGTTCCTCTTCGCGATGGCGCTCATTCTTCAGGAGGCGATCATTCGCATCTGGGGACCGGTCGGGTGCTCGGTGCTGACGCCGAAGGCATTGTCGGGCGTCGTCGATCTCGGGTTCACGGTTTATCCTGCCTATCGCCTCGCCCTCATCGGGATGACGGTTCTGATCACCGTTGCGCTTTGGCTGTTTCTCACGCGGACCAATATCGGCGCGATCGTCAGGGGCGGAATGGAGAACCGCGAGATGGTGGCCGTGCTCGGCACTGACATCAATCGCGTCTTCATGTGGACGTTCGCGCTCGGTGCCTATCTGGCGGGATTGGCCGGCGGGCTAGCCACGCCGATCATGGGCCTGACGCCGAGCATGGGAGGAGACATGCTGCCGATCAGCTTCGTGATCGTCGTGATTGCGGGCCTGGGCAGCATTCTGGGCGCCATCGCCTCTGGCATCCTCATCGGGATTGCGCAGAGCATGACGACGATCTGGTGGCCCGAGGCCTCCAACATCGCGATCTACGTGCTCATGGGCCTGACCATCATTCTGAGGCCGCAAGGACTCTTCGGGACGCGGTAAATGCAGAAACTGTTCAACCTGCCGACCCTGGCCTTCATTGCCGTGCTGGTCGTGGCGCTTCCGTTCGTGCAGCGGCCGGTGGTAGCGGCGGAAGTCCTGACGCTTGGCATCGCCGCCGTCGCGACGAACCTGCTGCTTGGATATACGGGCATGCTGTCGTTCGGGCAGGCCCTGTTCTTCGGAATCGGCGCTTACTGCGCGGGTATCTTCACGACCAAGCTCGGCTTTTCCGCCTTCCTTGCGATCCCGGTTGCGATGGTGTTCTCGGCCGTTGTGGCATTCCTGATCGGCCTCGTCTGCGTGCGCCGGTCCGGCCTCTATTTCATCATGATTACATTCGCCTTCAATCAGATGGTCTACTTCATCGCGTATTCGTGGACTACCATGACGGGTGGCGAGGACGGCTTGCCCGGCGTGCGGCGGCCGGCGCTTATCGACGACCAGTGGTCATTTTATATCTTCACGGTGCTCGTGTTCATCGCCTCGCTCATTGTGATGAAGCTCTTCGTCAACAGTCCGACGGGACGGATTCTGCAGGCGATCCGCGATAATCCGGACCGCGCGGCCGCGACGGGCCATGATGTGGGGCGCTACAAGCTGATCGCGTTCGTGATGGCCGGCATGTTCACCGGGCTCGGCGGCGCGGTATTCGCATTCGTGTTCGGCATTGTGCCGATCGACAAGGTCGACTGGCGCTTCTCCGGCGACATCGTGTTCATGACGCTGATCGGCGGCAGCGGAAGCTTCATTGGCCCCGTCGTCGGCGCGGCATTCTACACATGGCTGCAGGAGACCGTCTCCCAGTACTGGGATCGCTGGCCCATGATCCTCGGCATCGTCTTCGCGCTGGTCGTTCTGTTCTTCAGAACCGGAATCGCGGGCATGGCCGAGACAATCGTGGGCAAGCTCACGCCGAAGGGTGGAGGCGCCAAGCCCAAGGAGATGGAGGCCGGCTCATGAGCACGGGTCTCGAATGCATCTCGGTCTCGAAGCATTTCGGGGCCGTCAAGGCCGTCAACGACGTCAGCTTTCAAGTGCCCCCCGGCGCATTGCATACCGTGATCGGTCCGAACGGTGCTGGCAAGACGACGCTTTTCAACTGCATCACCAGCGAGCTCAAGCCGACAACCGGAGAGGTGCGGTTCGAAGATCACGTCATTTCCGGGCGAAAAACACATGAGCTGCCGGCATTCGGCGTTGCACGCTCATTTCAGCGCACGAGCATTTTCTCGAATCTGACGGTTGCCCAGAACGTCTGGGTGTCTGCATTCCGTGCCTTCGCCGGTACTCGCGTCGAGGTGCTGCGTCCAGCCGATACCCACCCGGAAGTCACGGAAACCATCTTCCAGACGCTCGAGGAGGTCGGCCTCGCGCGGTACGCCAACTCTCCCGCAACCGAGTTGGCACACGGCGATCAGCGATTGCTCGACTTTGCGATCGCGCTCGCTCCGAAGCCGAAGCTGCTGCTGCTGGACGAGCCGACAGCCGGGCTCTCCCGTTCCGATACGCAGCGCGTCATGCACCTGATCGAAGGCCTCAAGAGCCGCTACACGATCGTGCTGATCGAGCACAAGATGGACGTGGTGATGCGAATTTCAGACCGGATCACCGTCATGTACTTCGGGGAGGTGCTGGCAGAGGGAACGCCCGAGGAGATCCGCGCCAATCCGAAGGTCCGCGAAGCCTATCTGGGGAGGCGAGCATGAGCCTGTCGCTCGCGAACGTCCACGCCTACTACGGCAACTTCCACGTTCTTCAGAACATCTCGACGACGGTGGAGCAGGGGACGATCCACGTCCTGCTCGGCCGCAATGGTGCCGGCAAGACGACGACGCTGCGGACCATCTTCGGGCTTATGGACAAGTGGTCGGGTTCGATAACGCTCGATGGCCAGAGCATCGGCGGGCGCCCACCATATTACATCACCCGCGCCGGTCTCTCCTACGTCCCGGAGTATCGCGGTGTGTTCTCAGGCCTGACCGTTCGAGAGAATCTGGCCATCAGCGAGTATCCTGGATCGCCCTGGCCGGCAGAGCGCGTCCTGGACCTCTTCCCTCCGCTCAAGCAGTTGCTCGGGCGCATGGGGGGTCACCTCTCCGGCGGCGAGCAGCAGATGGTCGCGATCGGCCGGGCGCTCATGTCCGGCCCCAAGTTTTTGTTGCTCGACGAGCCTTCCCAGGGGCTGGCACCCGTAATCGTCGATATCGTCGTCGACACCCTGCTGCGGCTCAAGGAGGAGAACCTCGGCATCCTGCTCGTTGAGCAAAACGCCGAGATTGCACTCGAAATCGGCGATGAGGCCACGATTATCGAGCAGGGCGAGATCGTTCATCGGGGCACCGCGGCCGAGACGCGCGCCAATCCCGACGTTATGACGACGTACCTTTCCGTTGGCTAGCAGCCGGCGACATGATCCATAGAGCAACCGAAGGCCTCGCCATTGGATCGGCCAAATTCCAACTGAATTGAGGTGGCACTCTTGAGGGATGACGCGAACGCCCGCAGCGGCTTCTACGGCAAGTTGGAGCCCGGACACCGGCCTGCATTGCTCGTGGTCGACTTTCAGCGCGGCTTTACCGAGGCCCGGGTAAGCCCCCTGGCCTCCGATTGCGGAGGAGCCGTTGCGGCGACGCGGACGCTGATCTCGGCCATGCGCGGTATCGGCCCAGTCGTCTTTACCGTCGTCGCCTATGAGCCTCACCTGAAGGATGCGGGCGTGTGGGCGCGCAAGTGCTCGAGCCTCGCCACCCTGGTCCGCGGCACGCAAGCCGTAGAGTTGGACCCGCGGTTAGGCTACGACCCGCAACAAGACATTCTGCTATCGAAAACGCAAGCCTCTGCGTTTTTCGGCACGCCGCTCGCCGGCTTTCTCGCTGCGAACC
>JAEVZQ010000423.1 GCA_023392135.1 Pseudomonadota bacterium
GCCATTCACGATCTCAGCCTGCTCGATCTCCGCGTCCGCAACGTGCCAACCAACATTCGCACGTGGGAAGGCGGGACCATGGCCTACGGCAACTCGATCTTCGTGATCGAGATCGGCGGCCTGTGCATCGCGCATTTGGGCCACTTGCACCATACCCTCACGCCCCAGCAGCTGGCCCAGATCGGCCAGATGGATGTCGTGCTCGTGCCCGTGGATGGCAGCTACACGCTAGACCTCGACGGTATGCTGGAGGTTTTGAGGGCTTTGAAAGCGCCTCTCATGATCCCGATGCACTACTTCTCGGGGGCCACGCTCAATCGCTTCCTAACCTCCATCGAGGGCTCCTTTGAGATCGTGCGGCACGAGGTACCGACGATCGTCATCTCGCGGCAGACATTGCCCACGACGCCCCAAGTGCTGGTGCTGCCCGGCCGGTGAGAAGTCATCGCCAGCTGTTGATCAAGGCCTCCGCCCAGGTCTGGCGTCGACGGCGCACGACACGCACGCGGCGGCGACGACGGCGGCTCGAGCGCTGCCTCACCCGGGTCCGCGATTGCAAAGCAGCGATCAGGGTGAAATCCCGTGGTGTGGAATGGTGCCTCGAGGTCGCGGGCTCGTCTGTCACGACGAGAATCGACCCGGCGTGCAGCGCCCTGCTCATCGTCAAGGCACTGGAACGGTCCTCGAAGCTGATCTGATCGAGCAACTCGTCACCGTGCCAGGATGCGAGGTGGCGCTCACGCCGGGAGCGGCCGATTCCGAACGCCAGCCAGACGAGACCTTCGCCCGTCTCGGCTGCGCCAGTCAGCGAGTAGACATGCGTACCGATGCGGCTGTTCGGCTGCACGAACCGCACCCGCGCCACGTGTTCCGGCACGCCATTGCGTAGAAGTATCGCGTTCCGGCTCGCGCGAGAGATCACGACGGCGACAGGTCCGGCATCCGATGTGCCAGCCAGCAGCTGCTGCATTGGCCGCTGGGCGACCGGGCGCACCATGTAGTTCGCAGCGTCATAGACCGGCACGATCGGAAACAGGCCACTGGAGTGGACCACATCCATGGGCACGGTCCGCTGGGGAGCCAAGACCACCGTAGTGCCCGGCGAGACGATCCCCTCGAGCAGCCTGGCGAAGGCGGCAGGAACACGAACGCACCCCGGCGAAGCCGGATAGCGATGCACGTTGCTGGGGTGCAGTGCTATTCCCGACCACGAGTGCTCGGTGCCATTCTCGTCTCCCCTGGCCTCCATGATCGTGAATACGCCGTTCGGCGTGCGGCGGCGGCGAAGGCCGACATGGCAGGTGGAAATGCCGACCAACACGCCGGCCTTGTAGACATGAACCAACCGGTCCCGCAGTGACGCAACAATGGTGACGGGACCATCTTCTGGATGGGACGGCTCCCAGACGAACTGACCCGGCCTCAGCCCTGTCCGGTTGACGAACCGACGCGCCTCGGCGGGCTGCGCCAATTGCGGCAGCAGCACCGCTGCAAGGCTCATGCCCAGCATCTCGCGTCGCGTAAGCGACATCGCCAGCTCTCCTGGTCGTGCGCCTCGCGACGCACGTTCCATTGCCCACGCTCACGAAGAGACTATGCGATTCGCGACCAACGTGTAATGCGCAGATACAAACGCGTTAAGGTTGCATTTCACGTAAGCCACACGGCCCCGCTGTCGACGAGGCCGATTCGCTACTCGCTCAGATGATGTTGGAGAGCCGGGCTGGAGCCAAGCTTGTCAGCGGCGCCTGTGATGCGGACGGAAGCCGCCGCCACCTGGAGGCGGTGGTGCTGCCCGGGTATCTTTATGCCGGAAGTTGATGCGCCCCTTCGTCAGGTCATACGGGGTCATCTCCACCGTTACGCGATCCCCGGCAAGGATGCGGATCCGGTTCTTCTTCATGCGTCCCGACGTATACGCGACGACCTCATGACCGTTGTCCAGCTGAACGCGGCATCGCGCATCCGGCAGGACTTCGGAAACAACTCCTTCGAACTCCAGAACCTCTTCTTTCGCCATAATTCTCCCTTTTGCGTCGGACGGCCCGACGCATTCAGCCCCCGGCGCCCGAAGGTACCGGGGGCAAAGACCGCTTAATGCTGCGTAGCCGTTGCGTCGCCTTAGGAAACGCGCAGGTTCACAGCCGACGTCTTACCGTTACGGCCGCGCTCAAGCTCGTACGAGACCTTCTGACCTTCTCTCAAGGTCGACAGTCCTGCCCGCTCAACAGCCGAGATGTGCACGAACACATCAGAACCACCTTCTTCCGGCTGAATAAAGCCGTAGCCCTTCTGGCCGTTGAACCACTTCACCGTACCTGTCGCCATATTCGTTCTCGCAACCTTTGCCGACCTCAGGGCCCAGTCCCCGAGACCATCAAATAACGCTTTGGGGACCTTGGTTCTGCGACCCTTGCAGCCGCCTTCGTATACGCTCCAAGCGAATTCGATGAAGGTATATGAACCCACGGCGCGGCAAACGCAAGATGGACCGCTATCGTTGCATCGACCGATTCGCTGCTCCCAGAAGGGGGCCAGGCGCGCACTTCATGAGGCAATCCATGCAAGCGGCAACCGGCTTGAAGAACCTTGGCCTGGGATTTCTTGCGGGCGGCCTGGCCGTTCTGACGGCGCACCAGCTCGCGGTTTCCGGGCTTTCGGCGGCTGGCCTGATCTCGGCCCATGCCTGGTCGAAGCAGCCGGTCGGGCCGCTCGGCGTGGCGGCGGTGCTCAACAGCACCTTCTGGGGAGGGATCTGGGGATCGATTTTCGCCCTCGCCGCCGGCCGCCTGCCCGGCGCGAGGCTGTGGAGCAAAGGCCTAGTGTTCGGACTCGTTTTCCCCCTCATCATCGGCGCCTGGCTCATCGTTCCGCTCGCCAAGGGCCTGCCGCTCCTCGCAGATCTTTCCGCGTCCCGGCTGCTCGCCGGTGTGCTGATCCATAGCGCCTATGGCGCAGCGCTCGGCGGATTCTACGGCTTGCTTACCCGCCGCTAGATGGCTCGCTGTCGGGCCGCCGAGAGCACACTGGCGAGGCTCGCCGGTTACCTCAACCAGACCGTGCAACCCACTGACCGCCACCCGGAACCTTCCACATTTACGCGAGTTGCAGATGCGGTTCGCGACCAGTGGAGTGATGTCGATGACAATCAGACGAGCCGGCAAAATGACGGTCGAAGAAGCCGGTCGAAAAGGGGGCGAGGCGACATCAAGCGTCCATGGTCGCGGGTTTTACGAGGAAATCGGCCAAAAGGGAGGAGCAGCCCGCCGTGGTCAGCTCGGCCGCGAAGGGTATTCAGCGCTCGGCCGCAAAGGTGGTGAGGCGACCAGCAACAAGCACGGCTCCGGATTTTATGCCGAAATTGGCAGGAAGGGCGGCGAGGCCGTCAGCCGCAACCGCGAGCACATGAGCCAGATCGGGCGCAAGGGAGGCGAGGCGCGTGCCGATAAGGGCGCAGAGCCTCGCTCTCGCGAGCGCCAGTAATCAAGGGAGAACAGCATGGCCAGGGGTGTCGGCGGCATGTCGCCCGCCAACTTGCAGAAATTTCTGGCAGGCATTTCCTACCCCGCAAGCAAACAGGATCTCGTCTCGACCGCGCGCCGTAACAAGGCGCCAAATGACATCATGGACGCGATCGGACGGCTACCTGACGAGGAGTTCGGAGGACCGCAGGAGGTGCAAAAGGCCTATGGCGACATCACGTGATGACACACCCCAATCAACGGGATGCGGCATCACACTTTGTATTGCGTCACAGAAATTGGGTGTGTCATGGCTAAGAGCAGGTCTGATGGTGGAAAGATGACTGTGGAGGAGGCTGGCCGTCGCGGCGGTGCAGCCACAGCTCAGGCGCGTGGTCGCGAATTCTACAAGGAGATCGGCCGCAAAGGCGGAGAGGCTCGTCGCGGGAAGCTCGGCTCGGAAGGCTACCGCGAACTCGGCCGCAAAGGCGGTGCGGCGACATCACAGAAGCGAGCTCCCATGCGCGAGCCGGAGCATCTTGCCGGCATCGGCCACACGCAGGAAGCCATCGCCGATAACGGCGGCCACGGACCGCAACTCCCGGAGTCTGACGAGATTACCCTGGACCAGGAGCAGTCTGTCGAATCCGCAGAACCCGTGAGCAGCCGCTAAGACGGCCGCGGGAGCATTCTACGACATAGGTTTGATCTCGCGAGCAGCGTCGGCCGTAACGCGAACCGGCGCTGTTTTCATGTGCGCGGCAGGCCAAAGACTCGCTAATGCTCCCAAAGTCGCCCTGACCCCCCGACAGGGTGCATTTTGCACCACCATGTCAGGTCAGATCTGCCCCACCCCGCTCGTCGCGGGAGTTAGTCGTCAGATGCGCGTTTGAAGAGCTGCAAGGAAAGTCGATTGCGCGCCGACCGATGCCATGTGCCGACCCGGATTCAGCGTGCCTCGCGAGGGCTGCGATGAATCGGTGCTCAGCGAAAGCGCCGACGCGTTATGTGGGAAGAGATAATCTCCTATGTCCTGATCGGGTTCGCCGCCCAGATGATCGACGGCGCTCTCGGCATGGCCTATGGCGTGACAGTCTCATCAATTCTGATAAGCACCGGCATTCCTCCCGCCATCGCCAGCGCCTGCGTGCATTCGGCCGAGGTTTTCACGACCGGAGCGTCGGGACTGGCTCACTGGTATATCGGCAATGTCGACCGGCGACTGATGCTGCGGCTGCTGTTGCCGGGCATGGCCGGTGGCGCAATCGGCGCCTACGTCCTCACCACCGTGCCTGGAGAGCTCATCCGCCCCTGGGTCAGTGGTTATCTGATGCTCCTCGGGTTTCTCATCTTATGGAAAGCGTACCGGCACCGAGGCACGCATGGAGACCCGCCAACAGGAGTCGGGCCGCTCGGGTTTTTCGGTGGCGCGCTCGATGCAATGGGCGGCGGAGGCTGGGGCCCCCTGGTGACGTCGACCCTGATCGGTTTCGGGGTAGCTCCACGCACCGTCATCGGCTCCGTAAACCTCACCGAGTTTTTCGTTACTTCGACGATTTCGGCGACATTCCTGGTGACGATCGGAATTTCGCATTGGCAGATCGTAGCGGGACTGGTGATGGGCGGCGTCCTGGCGGCACCATTCGCTGCTCTCGCGGTGAGGCATTTGCCCGCCCGTGTACTGATGATGGTCGTGGGGGCCGTGGTTATCGTGCTGAGCGGCCGCACGATTTGGAAGACCATTGTGGGGTAGCAATATACACCGCTCGCTTTCGCACACCGCAGTTAAACAATATTCAAACAACTGCGCAACTTACTCATTCTTGAGGGTTCGCGGCATATCCGCAGACTCGTTGATTTCTATCCGCTGATTTATTACGGTGGAGCGGCGCTCAACCATTTCAGTTGTAAAAATGGTTACCGCTCCGCCAATCAAAATAGTGAAAATTATTGACGAATTATAAAACGCCCTGATTTTCTGTTCGGCAGTTGTCCCCTTTGCAATTTTTTGCGCGTTGTCGTTCGGAGCTAGAGTTCTGGTGCGGCTATAATGCGAAATCGTCTGAGCCAATC
>JAEVZQ010000446.1 GCA_023392135.1 Pseudomonadota bacterium
CGTCGGCGTGGCCGGCGTCCTGCAGAGCTCCACCGCAACGGCGCTGCTGATCGGCTCGTTCGCCGGGCGCGGACTCGTGGCGCTTCCCGTCGCGCTCGCGATCATGCTCGGCGCCGACGTCGGCACCACGCTCGTTGCGCAGGTCTTCGCGTTCGATATCAAATGGCTGTGGACCGTCGCCACGATCAGCGGTGTCGTGCTGTTCAGTGCTTCGCATGGCGACCGGTCGAAGAACCTCGGCCGCATCGCGATCGGGGTAGGTCTCATGCTGCTGGCGCTCTCCGTGCTGGGAACCGTTTCGGGTGCCCTGCGCGATAGCCCCAGCGTGACGATGCTACTGACTGCACTCGGCACCGAGCCCGCCATTGCGGTCATGGTGGCCGCAGTCCTGACGTGGGTGTCGCACTCCAGTCTCGCCGTCATCCTGTTCGTGCTGTCGCTTGCGGCAGGCGGCGTCATCGGACCTGTCCTCGCCCTCGCCCTCGTGCTTGGCGCCAACCTCGGCGGCGCGGTTGCTCCACTGACGGCGCTCGCGGGCTCACCGGTCACGGCACGCCGGGTGCCGTTCGGGAATTTGCTGGCGCGCGGCGCCATTGGGATTGCGCTCGTGCCCTTCCTGCCGTGGGCCGTGACACTGATGGGCTACATCAGCGATGATCCGGGCCGGCTCGTGCTCAATTTCCATACCGGTTTCAATATCCTCGTGGCGATCGTTTTCCTGCCGCTGCTGACGCCACTGGCACAGTTCGTCACGTGGATGCTTCCGGTGCCTGCGGACACTCCCGACAGGGCCGTGCCGCATCACCTCGAGAACAGTGTGCTCGACACTCCGTCGGAAGCACTCGGCTGTGCGATGCGCGAGACCCTCCGCGTCGGCGACATTGTTCTGGACATGCTACGCAAATCGCTCACCGCAATAGAGGGCAACGATCTCAGGATCGTGAAGGAGCTCGAAAAGGCCGACGACGATGTCGATGCCCTGCACGAGGCGATCAAGCTGTACCTCATCCGCGCCTCGAAGAACGAGCTCGATGACGAGGAGTCGCGCCGCTACGTAGAAATCCTGACCTTCACGACCAATCTCGAGCACATCGGCGATACCATCGACAAGAACCTGATGGATCTGGCGCATAAAAAGATCAAAAAGCGGTACTCCTTCTCTCCGGAGGGGCTGGCGGAGCTAAAGCGGTTCCACGCTCGGGTGGTCGACAACATGCGCCTCGCGCTCAACGTCTTTGCAACGCGAGACGTGACGCTGGCACGGCGTTTGCTGATGGAGAAGACAGTGATGCGGGTGAAGGAGTTCGAGGCTTCGGACCGGCATTTTGCCCGCCTCAAGGCGGGCCGTGCGGAATCGATCGAAACCAGCGCAATCCACCTCGATATCATCCGCGACCTCAAGCGGATCAACTCGCACTTGACCGCGGTTGCCTATCCGATCCTGGAGGCGGCGGGCGAGTTGCGCGAAAGCCGGCTGCGCGAGAAAAAGCGGGACGAGCAGCGCAACGAAGCGCCTGCCGACGGGCACGCCCTCGCTGCGAGCCGGCACACCGAGCGCCCGGCCTGAACGCCTACCGCAATCGCAGCAGAACGATACCGGCGAGCACCACGCAGCCGGCAATGATGCGAAGCCCATAGATCGGCTCACGCAGGAAGACGACGCCGATGAGCGTTGCGAAGAGCACGCTCGTCTCGCGCAGCGCTGCGACGAGCGCGATCGGCGCCACCGTCATGGCCCAGAGCGCAATGGCGTAGGCGGCCGTGGATAGCGCTCCGCCCACGAGCACCATATGCCAGGACGACTTGGCTCCCTGGATCATTGCGGCCGGCATGCGGATCAATCCGAAGATGGCCATCATTGCGCCGTCGAGCAGGAACAGCCAGACGATGTACGGCCCGGGCGATGGCCCGATGCGCGCGCCGGTGCCGTCGACCAGGGTGTAGGCGGCAATCGTCGCGGCGGTCAGCAGAGCAAAAAAGACAGACCGCCCATGGAAGCGACCGAGCCCACCGCCCTTTCGGCGCAGCGAGAGGGCCACGATGCCGAGGCCGAGCAGGGTGATACCCGCCCATCCGACAAGCCCCAGCGGCTCGCCGAGCCAGAACGCAGCGCCAAGCGCGGTAATGAGCGGCGCCGTGCCGCGCGCGATCGGATAGACCTGCGAGAGGTCCCCAAACCGGTAAGCCTCGGCCAAGGCGATATAGTAGACGAGGTGAAGCGCGAGCGACATTCCGATGAACGGCCACGCCTCGCGTTCTGGCAGATCGACGAAGAACGCCACCGGCAGGATCACGACGCCACAGGCCGCAGAGATCAGGCTGACGGTGGTGAGCGGCTCGAGCTTGACTTTCAGAAGCGCATTCCAGCCCGCATGGAAAGCGGCGGCAGCCAGCACTGCCATGAAGACGAATGCGTCCATGCTTCAAGCCTCCAAACGCCGCCCGCGACCACACCCGCCTTCAGTCCAAGCGGCGCACTCCTAGCGGAAGTGGCATGGAAGTGCATCTCTTTTGCAAGAGACTTCAGGTTAATGCCACGGCAAAGTGGCGAGCGGGCCGGTGATGGGCGCCCAATCTGCAAGCTCTCTGGCCACCCACGGCAATGCACTGAAGGGGCTAGCCCTCGTGGCCTCTTTCTGCTATGAGCCCGGGTCTCAAGATGGTTTGTTCCGCGGTAGCTCAGCGGTAGAGCAACCGGCTGTTAACCGGTTGGTCGTAGGTTCGAATCCTACCCGCGGAGCCATCTTGCCGTCTCAAGCTCTCACAGCTTCTCGGGCAATCTCATAACTCCCCAACGAAAGAGTATTCCTCAAAGCAGCTGCATCGCGGCGGTCCCCTGCTGGGATCGAGGCAGTCGGGCGGTAGCAGGTGTAGGGCCGGAAAGAGACGATGACCATCTCCTAGGACGGAGAGGCCGGTCGATGGACTGCCGAACGGCGTCCGAATGCTAAATCGCTCGACGAACCGCCTCGATCGTCCTTGGCGTTCGCGGACATAGCGCATCCTTTTGATGCAGGCGACAAGGATGCTTCATCAAACCTGGGATCATAACGATTAAGGCAGCATTCCCTCGGTCTTGGTGAAGCCGTTCAGCTGAAAAGAAAAGCTGAGATCGCTGCCGTCACGTGCCTTCAGAGCGGCCGTCATCGTATTGCCTGTACGCATGGCCTGAAGCCATAATTTGTCGACCTGGCCACTGGCATAGCAGCCGCCCGTATCGCAGGTTTGCCATGTCAACGTGCCGATCTCCTTGTTGTTGACCAAGACTTTGACCGGATTTGGCAGGCTGACCCCGTAAGGCAAAGTGAATACGGCATTGGTCTCCGGCTGACCGGCGATGCGATTGAACGATGCCGTTGCCACGCGCTGCCTCTGATTGCCCTGGACCACCACGATGCTTTGCGAAAATTCGCACTGAAGCTGCTCCGGTTGCATCTGGTTCGAACAGGATATCAGCCACAACGGCGCCGCCGGTGCGGCGGTTTGCGCCCCTTCTTGGGCGTCCTTAGCAGGGGCGGCCTTGTTCTGCGCCAGAGCGGTCGTGCCGCCGCAAACAATCGCCAAAGCAAACGTTATTGCAATTTGCCGGATCATTTTCGTCTTTTCTCACATCGGCTGATCAGAAGCGGAAACCAAAATTGACACTGCCGGCATGACCGACCGTGTCCTTGCTCCATTGGCCTTGGTAGCCCAAGGTCGCGCGAGCGGTGTTGTCGTTATCGGTGAATGTCAGGCCTGCATCCAACCGCCGGGTCACATCCCCGATCTGACTGTAGTTGCGGAACACCCCGTCCGATCGGCTGGCGCCTGCGAAGGTCGCGTTGACAAAGACATCGTCCTCGCTGGTGAAGCTGAGTTCACCGCGCAGATAGGCCTGCATCCGTGTCGTGCTGCTGGCTTGCAAGTCGACGCCGAGCTCGAGCGAAGGCGTGGCCGACAGGAGCCATTGCCCGGTGTCGCGCAATTGCAGCCCGTAGTCCGTTTTCGACTCCGAGGCGCCGGCTGAATGAAGGTAGGTGACATCGAAATCGAGCGCCGGTCGTAGATAGACGTTTGTGCCATCCGGCTTGTAGCGATAGCCGGCGCCCAGCCGGAAATTGGCCTGATTAACGCGCTGATCCACACGCGCCACTCCGCCAATGACCTGATTACCATTCGGCAGCGAACCGTAGATGTCGATCCAACGAGTGGCATCGTAACGGGCCGTGCTGCCGCTGAAAATCCCGTAAAGCTCCCACGGCCCGCTATATTTGGATAGCGATACCGCCAGTTCGCTCCGAATACCTTCCGCAGAGAAACGATCGCCGCTGGTCAGGCTGAAATCTTCGAAACCTGCACCGAAGCCAAGATAGAAGTCCTCCGGCAACGGTATGCGGACGCCACCGGAAAGTCCGACAGCTTTCGTTTCTAAACTACGATACTCGTTGGACTCATCGCGCTGCAGCGAGCTGCCGCTGCCGGCAACCCAGTAGCAGTTTCTGTTATCGCCGCTCCTGACGGCAAAGTTGTTGTAACCGCAATTGGCCATTGTCCGCGCGAAGCGATAGCCCGCGTAGAGTGCGTCGACCTGCGTTGCCGCATAGTCCTCCGAGCCCAGTTGGTCCACCGCATAGGCTATCTGGCTTTCATCCTGCATGTTGGCGATCAGCGCGAACATCGGCCCCATGTCGACAGAACCCCGCCCTGTGAGCACCCGGGCCATATGCTCCGCCGTCAGGGTCTGATTGCGGTTCATGTCGGGCATGCGGAAATCGACGTGCGGTACAAGATCGATCGTGCTACCATCCCCCGTGGTCCCGTTCAGTCCGATCTCGTAGGTGATCACGGGCGTGCCTAGCACTTTCGTGCCCTTGTCGGCCGTTGTGCCGTCGGCATCTATCAGCACCAACGGGAGGGCGCGCTCCAGAAGCTGCAGCACTGGACGCACCGTACCGGCAATCGTAGCATTGCCGGTGACATTGATCAGATCGCTGTCGACGCCGTAAGTACCGTCCTGGCGAAAATAGACATCGGGCGTATAGGTGCCCGTATCGCCGAAGCTAATTGACCCATCCACGTTGGTCGTCTGGCTGACATTGCTGGTCACCTGGAAATCGGAGGCCTTGGTGTGCGCGCCTAGGCCACCGTCTGGCAGGAGGAAGGCCTCGCCGCCCAGGTACAGGTCGCCATTGATTCGGAGCAGCCCGTCCAATCCCAGTTTGACGTACTCCTGCGCATAAAAAGACGAGCCCTGCGAGACCGTCACCTTATTGAGCCCGCCGCCAAGATCTATGTTGCCGACCGAGCGTCCGTTCAGCTTTACCCGCTCAGAGCCGCTACCGCCGCTGATTATGCGATTGTTCAGCGCCATCAGGAAGCTGTTGGCCGAGAGCGACAGCGTGTTGTCCGTGCCGCCATCGATGACGATCGCCGCCGGGCCTGCCGTATGGCCCGCCGTCCCGGCCTGAGCAGAGGAACCAGGCGGATCTTCGCTGCCGCCGATGATCACCCCGTCGAGCGCGACCTTGATGGTGTCTCCGCCTTCCCCACCGGCGGACTGGGCCATGACAGCGATACCACGCTCGCCGAGCGCCAGAATATTGCCGGTCAGGTCGAGCTTGATCTTCCCGCCTTTACCATCGCCCCCGGCGCTGCCACGGAACAGCCCGTCCACCGAACCGCCACCGCCGCCGAGGCTCTGTGCCAGCACGCCGACGGCATCCTCACCCACGGTGATCACATTACCTTTGTTCTTGAACTTGATGTCACCGCCATCGCCGCCATTGTCGTTTGACAACTGGAGGGTGATGTCAGAAGGCGCAAGGTCGGTGACGACGAGGCCGCCGCCGCCGCCGATGCTTTGCAGAACGAAACCATGCGATCTCGTGCCTTCTGTAGTGACATCGCCGCTGTTGAACAGCCTGATAGCGCCGCCATCGCCCGTCGATCCATCACTGGCGCCTAGCGTTATCGTCGCATCGTCCAGGCCTGCCAGCTCGATCTCACCACCGCCGGCGCCGATGGACTGGACGATCTGGCCGCTGGCATTGTCGCCGCTCGTTTGTACCGTGCCCTTCAGCTTCAGCTTGATGGGGCCGCCATCGTTGAAATGTGAGGGATCAGCTCCAAGGGTGACCTCAGCGGTGCGCTGACCGGCCCCCTCGGCCCCACCACCGCCACCGACGACGATCAGTTGCCCGCCGCCGCCGCCGATGGAC
>JAEVZQ010000512.1 GCA_023392135.1 Pseudomonadota bacterium
GTCTTGGCCCGGCCCGTCACGCTGACCACAACGTTGAACAGCTACGGCGGCGATGGCGCCTACCTCGCGTTCTACGTCACCGATGCGAAGGATGCCTATGTCGGCAGCCTGTGGATGGCCGGCGACAAGTCGAAGTATTACGAGCACCTGTCGGGCTGGTATCGCGCCACGGGCGGCAAGCCTGCCGAGATCAACGGCATCACGGGCGCCAGCGTCGGTGCGGGCCGCACGCTCGAAATCACACTCGATCTGGCCGACGCGCTGTTCGACGCGGGCTACACACTGCACATCGATGCCGCTGTCGAGGACATGCGCGACAGCCCCAACGATGTTGCCGTGCCGCTGACGACCGATGGTGCCGGCACTCCGGTGCGCGGGCGGCGCTACATCGCCAGCTTCGCTTACGGCATGTGACCGGGGGAGCCATGATCCGTGTACTCCACCGCTGGCCGGGGCTTCTGGCCGCGCTCTTGCTGATTGTGCTGAGCCTCAGCGGTGCGGCTCTATCGATATTTCCCTCCGCAGAGCGCCTGTCAGCACCGCAGGCCGAGACCACGCTTTCGGTCGCGGACCTCGCAGAACGCATTCAGGCCGTCTACCCGGAGGTGGAGCAGATCCGGCGCGCGCCCTCGGGCAAAATCACCGCATATTGGTTCCAGGACGGCGCGCCCGAGGCGGCGGTGATCGATCCAGCGACTGGTCGCGCGATCGCATCCGCCGATCCGAACCAGCTCGAGCGGTGGCTGACCAACCTGCACCGCTCGCTCTTCCTCGACGACGGTGGCCGTCTGGTCATGGCGGGTGGCGCCGCCGCCATGCTGGTGCTGGCCTTGTCCGGCATTGTGCTCATCGCCCGCCGCGTTGGCGGCTGGCAGCGCTGGTTCGCGCCGATGCGCGGACCGCTCAGCGGGCGGCTGCATGTCGAGACCGCGCGGGTTGCCGTTGCCGGTCTCCTGCTGTCCTCGGCCACGGCACTGTGGATGACCGCCTCGACTTTCGATCTTCTGCCGGATGGCGGAGCACCGCTCGCCATTCCGGCCGAGGTGAGCGGTCAAACAGGTGCAGCTGTTTCGACAATGGATGTTCTGAATAGAACGCCAGTTGCTGAATTGCGCGGGCTGACATTCCCCGCCCCCGGCGACGCTTTGGATGTCTTTACCCTCAAGACCGATCGCGGCACCGGATATCTCGATCAGGGCACCGGCGCGCTATTAGCCTGGAGCGATCTGACGGGATGGCAATACGCAACTGAAACCATTTACATGCTGCACACCGGCCAGGGTGCAGCCGTGCTGGGACTCGTCCTGGGGCTGATGGTGCTCGGCGTGCCGGTGATGGCGGGCACGGGCTTGGTCCTCTGGTTTGCAGCCCAGCGCGGGCGCCCGCGCATTCGCGGCAACGCCCCTGCCGGACGCGCCGATACCATCGTGCTCGTCGGCAGCGAAGGCGGCAGCACATGGGGCTTCGCCGCAACGCTGCATGCTGCGCTGTCGGATGCGGGGCAGGCCGTTCACGCTGCCTCGATGTCGTCCTTCGATCCGGCACGCTACGGCCGAGCGCGGCGCATCCTGATCCTGGCCGCCACCTATGGCGACGGCGACGCACCCGCCTCGGCCAAAGGCTTCCTCTATCGGCTGAAGTCCCTGCCCGCAGCCCCGAACGCACAGCTGGCGGTTCTCGGCTTCGGTGACCGCAGCTTCCCGGCCTACTGCGCCTTCGCAAAGGCGGTCGCCGAGACGGCGAAGGCCAGAGGCTGGGAAACACTGATCCCGTTCGAGACAGTTGACCGCCAATCGACACAGGACTTTGCCCGTTGGGGCCGATTGCTGGGCGCGGCAACAGGCATCGAACTCGAGCTTGTCCATCAGCCGGTCCTGCCCGCGGCACGTCGGCTGGAGCTTGTTTCGCGACGGGATTACGGGGCCGACGTGCAGGCTCCGACAGCCATCTTGCGTTTCGCGCTGCCCAAGGCGCCGCTCTGGCAGCGGCTGACGGGGCGCGGCTTCGGCCGCTTCTCTGCCGGGGATCTCATCGGCATCCTGCCAGAGGGCTCGGCCGTGCCCCGCTTCTATTCACTGGCCTCGGGAAACCGCGACGGCTTCATCGAGATCGTCGTGAGGAAACATCCGGGCGGCCTGTGCTCCAGTCGGCTTATCGACCTCGAGCCGGGCGATACCGTCTGCGCTTTCCTCCGGCGCAACCCGAGCTTCCATCCCGGCCTTAGCCGCGCACCGCTGATCCTGATCGGGGCCGGGACGGGGATTGGGCCGCTCGCAGGGTTCGTGCGCGCCAATTCACGGCGCCGCCCGATCCACCTGTATTTTGGAATGCGCCACCCCGACAGCGATTTTCTTTTTGGCGAGGAGCTGGCGCGTTGGCAGCGGGAGGGTCGACTTCGGCAGCTCTCGACCGCTTGCTCCCGCGGGCGGAAGCCTCGCTATGTGCAGGACGCATTGCGCGAGGAAGCCGCCGAGATCAAACGCCTGATCGGCAAGGGCGCGCGGGTAATGGTCTGCGGCGGGCGCGACATGGCGGCCGGGGTTTCTGCGGCACTCGCCGACATTCTCGCGCCCGCAGGATTGACACCGGCCCTGCTGAAGGCGGAGGGGCGCTATGTCGAAGACGTCTACTGATCTGAAGCGCCGGGCGCTGAACGGACCCACCTTGGGCACGCGCTGGTCGGCGTTGTTCTACACGCCGGAGGGGTTCGACCCGATGCCTGTCCAGGATGCGCTTCAAGCTGCGGTGGATGAAGTGGACGCTCAGATGTCCACCTGGAAGCCGGACAGCGACCTGATGCGCCTGAATACTGCCCGGCCGAAGGACTGGGTGGCGATCCCCGGTCAGTTGAGGGACGTGCTGAGGATTGCGCTCAGGATCGGCCGCGCGTCAGGCGCCGCGTTCGACATCGGCATCGGCGATGCGGTGAGGGCCTGGGGCTTTGGGCCCGAAGCTGCCGACCAGCACCTCATTCGGAAAGCACTCGATGCCCCACGCCGGCCCGCTCATGAGGTGCTGGAATTGGACCTCGATGGCGGAAGAGCCCGCAAGACTGCCCCCATCGTCCTGGATCTCAACGGCATCGCCAAGGGCTACGGCGTGGACCGGCTGGCCGAAACCCTGCGCAGCTTCGGGATCTCTTCCGGGCTGGTCGGCATCGACGGAGAGATGCGGGCGCTCGGCCTGCGCCCCGACGGCCAACCCTGGACCGTTGCCGTCGAGGCCCCTGACCCCGACCGCCGCACACCGCGTTCGATCCTGGCATTGCAGGATGCTGCGGTCGCAACTTCGGGTGACTACCGGCACTGGACCCTCGTCGCGGGCCGCCGCCTTTCCCACACGATGGACCCTCGCCGTGGCGCGCCCGTGATGGCGCCGCCCGCCTCGGTTACTGTCGTCGCACGAACCTGTGCCGAGGCCGACGCCTGGGCAACGGCGCTCATTGTTCTTGGCCCGCAGGCTGGCGCAGTGCTTGCACAGCGGCTCCGTCTCGAAGCGCTGTTTCTCCTTCGTGATGGGCAATCTATCCGGCCGCAAGCATGCGGGCGTTTGTTCGGGGGAGGGCTTCCGCACGAGCCGGATCAACGGCCGCCGCCTCAAAATTTAGCCGTTCGTTAGCACCTATCTTCGTATTGCCGCGAGAAATCCGTGCGTAGGTAGGTCTCAAATGACCGATGCGCATTCAGGAAAAAGATCTACCCGAACCGGTTCAGCAGATAGGAACTCGGTTCGCGCAAAGGGCAGCTTTCCGCTTATTTGCTTGCTGCCCATTTCTTCATAAATCTCTTCGGACGGCGCTGACACTGCGCCGCCGTTTTTGTTCCGGAATGCAAATGTGCCTATCGCCCGGTGGACCGCGCCAGAAGCAGGCGTGGCCTCGCGTGCTCGTGATTTATGCAGAAGACCTGTGAGCGGGTACTGACCGCGTAGATCTTGATTATAGGCGAGCAGCGGCGCATTTGATGCTCACCAGAAATGCGGCTTTTTCAAAAGCCAGCCGAGGTCGAGCCGACCACATAGAAGGGAGCAGACATGGCTTCCCATCATGACCATCAACCCGGATCGACAATCGAGACAGGCTCCCGTTCGGCAAACTGGCAAGAGAGCGCGCAGGCGATACTTGAGCCCTTGGAAGCGCTGCTTCCAGATCTCGAAACACTCTACAAGGACGTGCACTCGCATCCCGAGCTGTCGATGCAGGAGACGCGAACGGCGGGGATTGCGGCAGACCGGCTGCGAGAGGCCGGCTATGACGTGACCACAGGGGTTGGCAAAACCGGGGTGGTTGGCCTCATGCGCAATGGCGATGGGCCCACGGTGATGCTGCGCGCGGACATGGATGCACTACCGATCGAGGAGGCAACCGGTCTCGACTATGCCAGCAAGGTAACGGCAAAGGACCAGGCAGGCAAAGTCGTGCCAGTCGGACACATGTGCGGGCACGACATGCATGTTACCTGGCTCGTCGGCGCCGCAACGCTGCTCGCGCAGAACCGGAGCGCCTGGAAGGGGACCTTGATGCCCGTGTTCCAGCCTGGCGAAGAAGTCGCGCAAGGTGCCCGGGCAATGATCCACGACGGACTTTTAAATCGCTTTCCGAAGCCGGAAGTCGTGCTCGGCCAGCACGTCATGGTCGGTCCGGCCGGTCATCTTGCAGGGAGCGCCGGCCCGATCACCTCGGCGGCGGATAGCCTGCAAATCCGGCTGTTCGGGCGTGGAGCACACGGCTCGATGCCGCAGGCGAGCATAGATCCTGTCGTTATGGCAGCTTCGACCGTGATGCGGCTACAGACTGTCGTTTCGCGAGAGGTAGCCGCCACCGAGGCAGCCGTGGTCACCATTGGCGTGCTTCAGGCCGGCAGCAAGGAAAACGTCATTCCCGACGAGGCCATCATCAAGCTCAACGTCCGCACGTTCGATTCGGGGGTGCGCAAACGGGTGCTCAACGCAATCGAGCGGATCGTCAACGCGGAGGCGGAAGCCTCGGGCGCGCCCCGCAAGCCGGAGATCACCCCGCTCGACCGCTATCCGCTCAATTTCAATGACAAGACGGCAAGCGACCGAATAGCCGAGGCGTTCCGAGCGTACTTCAGCGAGGATCGCGTCCATCACACCGGGCCAGCGCCGGCAAGCGAGGATTTTGGCTGTTTCGGGACCGGACGGGGCGTGCCCTCCGTCTTCTGGTTCGTTGGCGGCACCGACCCGAAGACGTATGCCGAAGCCAAAAAGGCCGGTAAGCTCAACGAGCTTCCGGTCAATCATAGCCCCCATTTCGCTCCCGTTCTGTAC
>JAEVZQ010000519.1 GCA_023392135.1 Pseudomonadota bacterium
CTGTTACTCTCCATTATCCAGGAGTGGCGAGAGGAGTCGAGGTGACCGGGTCTGGGCCGTAGAAATTCTGCCCATAAATGATTCCTTTTTCGGACGGATCAGGGCTTACAAAGCCCAGACCCAAATCCGCTCGCAAATACCAGCGTGCGGCGTAATCCGGAATGGGCACGGGTGCAGGAACGGGAACGGTGGCGCGATCCTTGATGCTGCCCTTCCCCCACCAGCCACCGGCATTGGCCGGCGCGGCCATGACCAATCCACTCCCCAGCGCGCAGACCATCAGCGCCAGGCGGCTCACATTCCTGAACATATGCAATGCTCCCCCACTGCAGACGGCGTCTCGCTCGAGCGCCGCCCTCCCCCACTACGCACGCATACGGGTACTGGCCGGACCGAACTGCCCGGGGACGCAAGCTCAGGCGCACGCTCTCGCAATTCCGAGAACCTTCGGGGCGAGCATGAAGAACGCGTACTGGCGTGATGCACGCGCGTGGCGGCATCAGTGCGCGAGCTGTCTTAGATCGGGATTGTGAGCAGAAATGCTTTAAGGGAGCTTAATCGCGCAGATACCCGCCGCAAAATTGATCACTCGGCCGGCACCGCTGCCTCGCGCACGGCGTCGACGATATCGCTAACCACGTCGGCCACGAGCTTCTGGTCATCGCCCTCGGCCATGACGCGAATCACGGGCTCCGTGCCGGAAGGCCTGATGACCAGTCGGCCGGCTGCACCCAGCCGCGACTTGCCTTCCGCAATCGCCCGCCGGACATGCTCGTTGTCGAGCGGCATTCCGTCCGCGTAGCGCACATTCTGCAACAGCTGCGGCAGCGGCTCGAAGCGCCGGCACACCTCGCTCACCGGCTTGCCTGCCGACACCACGGCAGCCAGAATCTGCAGGGCGGAAATGAGGCCATCGCCGGTGGTCGCAAAATCCGAGAGCACGATATGCCCCGACTGCTCACCGCCCACGTTGAAGCCGTGCTTGCGCATGTGCTCGACGACATAGCGGTCGCCGACGGGCGTACGCGTCATCGAAAGGCCGAGGCGATCGAGATACCGCTCCAGCCCGAGATTCGACATGACGGTCGCGACGACCCCGCCTCCGGCGAGCCGGCCTGACTTTAACCAACTCTCCGCGATGACGGCCATCAACTGATCGCCGTCGACGAGCTGCCCCTTCTCGTCGACGATCACGAGCCGGTCTGCATCGCCGTCGAGCGCTATGCCGATGTCGGCGCGCAGCTCCTTGACCTTCTCGACCAGGGCGTCCGGCGCGGTCGATCCGCACTTGTGATTGATGTTGCGGCCGTTCGGATCGACGCCGATCTTGATCACTTCGGCGCCGAGCTCCCAAAGCGCTTCCGGGGCCACCTTGTAGCCGGCGCCGTTGGCGCAATCGATGACGATGCGCAGACCATCGAGGCGAAGATCACGGGCCAGCGTCCGCTTGGCGAATTCGATGTAGCGCTCCTGCGCGCTCTCGACCCGTGTCGCGCGCCCGATGGCATCGGGCTCGGCCAGCAGGCTATCCGAATCGGCGCGGATCAGCTCCTCGATCCTGGCTTCCATCTCGTCCGAGAGCTTGTAGCCTTCCGAGTCGAACAGCTTGATGCCGTTGTCCCGGTAAGGGTTGTGCGAGGCCGAGATCATCACGCCGAGATCGGCGCGCAGCGAGCGCGTCAGCATGGCGACAGCCGGCGTCGGCATCGGGCCGAGCAGGAACACGTCGGAGCCGACCGCGGTAAAGCCTGACATCAGCGCGGACTCGATCATGTAGCCCGACAGCCGTGTATCCTTGCCGATCACCACGCGGATGTGCTGCTTGCCGTCGGCGAAAATCCGCCCCGCCGCCATGCCGACCTTGAGCGCGATCTCGGAAGTCATCGGATGGCGGTTGGCGAGACCGCGAATGCCGTCCGTGCCGAAGTACCGACGTGACATGTGTCCGCTCAGCTCCTGCAATTCCCAGCACCTGCATTGCGCCCAACTGTGGCGGTGGTGTGCTCCGCTGGTCGGGCACGCATCTCCGCCGGACGATTATAGCACCCCATGGACGGGGCACAGTTGCAACGCGGAAGATCGCCAACAGGATGCGCCGACCCGTGGGGGGGGGGGACGGGCCGGCGCTATGAAGCTGGCGAGGTTGGAGGCCCCTCGTGCTACAGCTTCTCCATGTGAGGGACGGGGTCGACCGGGCTCGAGCCCTTGCGCAGCTCGAAATGGAGCTGAGGCCTGTCTGCATTGCCCGTGTTGCCGGCCTTTGCGATCACCTGCCCGCGGCGCACGCGGTCTCCGCGCTTGACCTGCAGCTCGCTGTTGTGGGCGTAGGCGGTGATCCAGCCGCCGTCGTGCCGGATGAGGACGAGATTGCCATAGCCCTTCAGCTCATCGCCGGCATACGCGACGACACCGCTCTCGGCTGCATGCACCTCCGTTCCGGCGGGGACGGCGAGCTTGATGCCATCGCTCTGGCCGCCATCGGCCTGCTTGCCGAATCCGGCAATGATCCGGCCCTTGACCGGCCAGCGGAACTTGCCGACGCCATCCGCCTGCTGCTCGGCAGTAGCAGTGCTTTCGGCGTTTGGCGCCCGCTCCGCTTCAGCAGAAGGAGCCGACGGTGCTGCCGTAATGGGCGCCGCATCGTTCACCGTCTTGGCATCACCGAGCGAGGCGACCTTCGTCCGGGCGTTGATGATCACCGGCTTGCCAGGCGCTTCACCCGTGCCGTCGATCGCGGCAGGGGTGATCACCGGCCGGACCGGCTCGGACGGCGGCTGTGCCTTGGCTGCAATCGGTTCCACAGGTCTCCGAGCTGCTATGGACGGCCCGGATCCGGAGGAGGACGGTAGCGTCAGCTCAGTGCCGACGCGCACCTTGCGGGGATCGGTGATCCCGTTGAGGTCCTGCAGCTCGGCGAGAGATACGCCATAACGCACGGCAATCCGATAGAGGCTCTCGCCGCTCTGAATCGTGTGTGTGGCTGGGGTGCCTGCCCGTTTTTCGGGCTCCGCGCCAACGGCGAATTTCACCGGACTTTCGTCTTCCGGTCTGGCGCCCGACACCGAGATCGGCGCGACAGCCGGCACGGGCTCGCTGAGTGCGGCGACTGGCTTGGTCATCGGCTCGGACCTTGTCTGACGGCCAGCCGCGACGTTGAGCCTGGCATTTTTGGGAAGCAGGAGCCGCTTGCCGGGCTGCAGCACCGGACTGCTCAGCCCGTTGATGCTCATC
>JAEVZQ010000171.1 GCA_023392135.1 Pseudomonadota bacterium
ACCCGAACGAGGAGAGCTTGACGGTGTCGCCCTGAGCGAGGCTGGAGGCAATTTCGTGCAGAACGGCCTCGACCAGCTCCTGCGATTCATTCCGCGGCAGTCCCACCTTGCTCACGACTGCCTCGGCGAGATCAGCGCGCGTCAGCGTCTTTCCGCCCATGGTATCCTCCCCAGGACTCCACTCCCTAACAGGATGCTAATACCTCCTTGCCGATACGGTCAATCCGGATCTTATGCAAGCAGCTGATCTAGCAGAATTTTCCTGATCCATGTGCAAGCACACAACGGGGTAAAAGCTGTTATGGAACAAGCTGTCCCGCATCGCAGGATCTGCCCGGAACGAGCAGAAGCACGCGGAGGCTCACCAACGCGCGAGTACGGCGCCCCAGGTGAAGCCGCCACCCATGGCCTCCATCAGGACGAGGCTGCCCTCTTCAAGCTTGTGTTGCTCGAAAGCATGATTGAGAGCCAGGGGGATCGAGGCCGCGGACGTATTGCCGTGCTCGCCCAGCGTGACGATGATCTTCTCGGGAGAGACGCCGAGCTTTCTGGCGATGCCATCCAGAATGCGTGCATTCGCCTGATGCGGTACGAACAGGTCGATCTCGTCGGCCGCATAGCCCGTCACCAGCAGCATCTCCTCGATGACGCCGGAAATCTTCTGCACGGCGTGCCGGAAGACCTCGCGGCCGTTCATGCGCAAATGGCCGGTCGTCCTGGTCGAGCCTGGGCCGCCATCCACATAGAGCAGCTCCTCGAAGCGGCCGTCGGACCTGAGGCGGGTCCCCAGAATGCCGCGATCCTCGCGCGTGCCGTGCTGCGGCTGCGCCTCGAGCACGACCGCTCCGGCACCGTCGCCGAACAGCACACACGTGCTGCGATCGGACCAGTCGAGAATCCGGGAGAAAGTCTCCGCGCCAACCACCAGAGCCCGCTTGAATTGGCCTGCCTTGAGGAAGTTGTCGGCGGTTGCCAGGGCATAGACGAAGCCGGAGCAGACCGCCTGCAAATCGAAAGCAGCGCCCTTTGTGATGCCCAGCTCCGCCTGGATTCTGACGGCGGTCGCCGGGAAGGTTCGATCCGGCGTGGCCGTGGCGCAGATCACGAGATCGACGTCGACAGGATCGACGCCGGCGCGAACCATGGCCTGCCGGGCGGCGGCGATGCCAAGATCGGAGGTCAGCTCGCCGTCGGCGGCCACATGGCGGGATTTGATGCCGGTGCGCTCCTGAATCCACTCGTCGCTCGTGTCGACGATCCTGGATAGATCGGCGTTGGTCAGCACGCGTTTCGGCAAATACGCGCCCACGCCGCGGATGACTGATCGGATGACTGCCAAGTCGTCCCCCTACTCTCGAGCAGCGGAAAGGCCCGACTGCCGCCGTCCGCCTCGGATCGTTGCCGATTGTGTCCTGATCAGGTCCGCCACTTCAGCGCTACTTCGCGACATCAGCGTCGAGCTTGCCGTGGAACGAGAGCAGGTCCGCTGTCAGTCTGGGCAGTAGACCGCTTTCGGCCATGTCGTAGCCGAGATCGATGGCGCTCGCAAAGCCGACCGCGTCCGTGCCGCCGTGGCTCTTGATCGCAATGCCATTCAGGCCGAGGAAGGTCCCGCCATTCGAGCGCCGCGGGTCCATCTTCTCCTTCAGCACTGCGAAAGCACCGCGGGCCAGGAAAGCGCCGATGCGTGACATCAGCGACCGGCTCATGGCCGCCCTGATGTACTGCGCGATCTGCCGCGCCGTTCCTTCTGCCGTCTTCAGTGCGATGTTCCCGGCAAAGCCCTCGACGACCACCACGTCGACGGCGCCCTGTCCGATCTGGTTGCCCTCCACGAAGCCCCGATAATCGATCGGAAGATCGGTGATCTCCTTGAGCCATGCGTGTGCCTGGCGCACCTCGTCGACGCCCTTGATCTCCTCGACACCGACGTTGAGGAGGCCGACACTCGGCTTGTCGACTTGATAGAGGGCGCGAGACATGGCAGCACCCATCAGCGCGTACTCGCATAGTTGCCGCGCTGATGCGCCGATATTGGCGCCCGCATCGAGCACGATGCACTCACCGGTGACAGTCGGCCACAGGGCGGCAATCGCCGGGCGCTCGATGTTCGCCACGGGCCTGAGCACCATCTTGGCCATGGCCATGAGCGCGCCGGTATTTCCGGCGGAAACCGCGATATCGGCTTCCCCCTTGTGCACGGCTTCGAGGGCGAGCCACATGCTCGAGCCGCGGCCGCGGCGCAAAGCCTGGCTCGGCTTGTCATCGGACTTAACGACCACCTCTGTGTGGACGATCTTGGACCTGGCGGCGAGCTTCGGATAGCGGGCGAGGACGGGTGCAACCTGCGCCTCGTCGCCAAAAAACCGGAACTCGAGCTGCGGGTGCCGGACCAGCGCTATATCAGCGCCCGGGATCACCACTTCAGGCCCGTGATCGCCACCCATGGCGTCGAGCGCTATGATCCGCGGAGCGGGCATGCGTGTTGGCCTGGGTAACCGATCCCTTGGAGAGTACGGCGAGGAACGCCTGCATCAGTCTTGCACGCGCTCGCCTGCGAAACGCTCGGACCATACCCATTTGGCAGCCGTAGACAAGGAATTCTTAGTCAATGCTTGCGTTCGCAATACCGGGTGACAGCGAAGTGCCACACCCTTTCGGCGCCGCGACGGGAATCCGAAAAACATAATTATTTCCTGGACTTGAGTTGCTTGAGGACCGCGAAGGGGCTCCCGGGAGCCTCTTCCTCGCTGCCCTCAGAAGCGGGTTGCTCGAAGGCGACACCGTCCTTCCGCGGGTAAGGATTTATCGCGGAGGCGAGGTGCTCGTAAACGATCCGTCCGACAGGAATCGTGCCATTTTCCAGCGATTCGATCTCGCGGGCCTCGAATGCATCGAACTCAACCACCGACTCGGCGGGCCCCGGGCGGAACTCGACCTCGAACGGCTCTATGATGTGATCCTCGACAGGCTCTAGCGTGACGACGCACGTCTGGGTCACATCGGCTACCAGCTTGCCTTCCAGAAGATACCGCCCGTGCTTGAGAGGCTTCACCTCGTAGCGGGCATCCAGCCGGTCACAGGCAACCAGATCGAGATCGGCTGCGATATCCGAGCGCGTTTCGAGCGTGGCATAACGTTCCGCGGCGAGCCCCGCTTCGGGAATTTCGCTGATGCGGTGGGACCATTCGAGTTCCGATTTCATAATCAGGCTCATCGGCAGCTTCAGACGTCCACGAATGCGACATGGCCCGACAACAGGGCGGGGCCGGGGCAAGCTGCCAGCTCGACTCCGGCCCTTCGCATGTAGGCGGCTACACTGGCGGCGGTCGAATGAGGCGCGAACGGGAGCAGGGTCTTGTGCACGGCCTCAGCAAGCGCGGGTCCGCTGCCTGTCTGCTCGGCATTGCGGAACTCTGCTGCGCAGTCGTACAATGCGCCTGCCGCCTTCTTCACTTTCCGCGGCACGGTGAGGTCGCCGACGCCCATCTCGCGCATGCAGTCGTCCATATCCGTCACGAAGGCTTCGACAAGGGCCCGGCTCAGCGTCTGGCCCGGTTCGCCTTCCTGCTGCAATCGCTCAAGGACAAGATAGGAGTGCACGACCACCATCGCGAACCGGCCATCGGGTGTGTCCGGTACACCATGCTCGGAATAGAACGGCTCGCGGCGTGCTGCGGCCACGATCGAGCCATAAATGTCTGATGCCGTCCGGTTCGACTGAGCACGTGCTTTCCACAAGGTCAGCATCGAGAGACCTGCCCGATCTGCTGCTCTAATAACGAATGATGCATAACCTGCCGCTCCGCATTGCAATGAATTGTGCCTCCGGATAATCGGAGGCAAGCGGAATCGCAAAGCTGATTCCCGCAAACCAGGGGGTGATGCTTCGGGAATGACCTATCTTAAACATGGCCAGCCGGTCGCTGCATCACCAGT
>JAEVZQ010000173.1 GCA_023392135.1 Pseudomonadota bacterium
ATCGCGGCAGACGATCAGAGCCGTGTACCATCCTTTCGTTCCTCTCCCCCACGATCGTGTCGTTCTTCCCGTTCGAACTTTTCGATTCGATCCCGGAATTTGCGGAAGATGTTCTCGAAGTAATCGAGTGCTTTGTCGACTTCCTCTTCCGAGGGCAGCTCGAAGCTCCTGCCGGGGCGCTCGGAGGGATAGGCCTCGCTGGGGCCCGGCTGGGCGAGTGCGGCCTGGTCCTTGAGGCGCTTCACCTCGGCCTTCAGCCGCTCGACCTCCTCTTGCAGGGCCTTTGCTTCATCTTCCATCAATTCGCAGACCCACCGGCCGTTCCGCTGCGTGCACACGGACATGGCGCCGGTCTCGGTATCGAGGCGGACGAAGCCGTTGTCGACCGGGTTCATGACGTAGCGGCCCTGCTGCTCTTGGCTCGAAACACTGGCAGCGCCCAGCCCGATGGCGGCAATAGCGGGGATGGCAATGACGAGGGCTCGCATTCGCTACTCCTAATGGCTGATCGGTGGTCCTGCACGCGCGCGGGCGCAGTTGACATCTGCTCCATGTCGCGAGCGTAGGCAGAAGATTCAAGCTTACCTGAAGATCAAGCTCTGGCCGATCCTCGGCTCTATCCCCAAACAGCCAGAGAGATGCGGCCAGTTTGCGGCCCGGAAATTCCTCGTTCGACTGGAGAATTACTATAGCTGGTAACCTTCGTTAACTGAACCTTTACTCGAGGCTGCCAGTGTCTGGGCCATGGTCCAGATCGTGCCGCGTATCGGACCCCACCATCGCTCCTGAGCGGCACAGGATAAGGGCGGGCAGGCGTCGCCACTTTTCCCGATGGGGGCCGATCGAGGGCATTCGCGATCGCTGCGACCTTTTGGGGAAAAGGTATGTCCTATAAGAACAATCAAGGTTCGACCGGCAGCTTCCGTGAGGACGTCAGCGCGCCTCCGAGCTACCCCGCATGTGGTGCCGGCGAGCTCAAACTGCTTTTGCAGCGCATCGCAGACCACATTGCCAATGCCGATGAACGCCAGCAGGCGGCGCTGGGCGACATGCAGTCCCGCCTCGCACATCTTGCCGAAGAAGCCCAGTCGGTCCGTGCCGTCGTTCCCCCCGAGTTCGCCGCGGCGTTCGCCCGCATCGAGGATAGCATCTCGACGCTCACGCACCGTGTGGCCACGGACGAGAATGCCGGCGCCCCGCAGCCGTCGCGTGCGCGCGAGTTCGGTCGCGGCGAATCTTGGCCGCGCACCGGCCATGGCGACCCGGAATATGACGTCGGGCATGACCAGCATCGTGCCCATCAGCAGGAGCCCATCTGGTCGCGCAGCAGAACGGATCCGCCGCCTCCGCTGAGATCGGCGGCCAATTTTTCCCGTTTCGAAGATACCGATGCCACCAGAGGCCGGCCGGCCTATGCGTCGCACATGGCAGAGCCGCAACCATCATATCCCGACATTGCGGGCCAGGACGGTGTCTGGGACAGGGCTTCGGCCGAGGCGCTGACGCGTGCCTACGAGCCGGAGCCTTTCGACAACGATCTTAGCGTCCACTTCTCTCAAGGTGCGCACGTCCAACCGGAGCACGTCGGTGGATCGCACCATGCCCTCGCCGGAGCACCCGAGCAGGGCGACAGGAGCGGTACGCATGGCGACCGCCTCGAACAGCAGTTTGCCGAGCTTGCCGAGCGGGTTGAAGACGCACTGACTCAACTGCGGGCGGATACGTCCGTCACCGCACTGGAGGCACGGCTCGACAGCTTCGACAAGAAGTTGGGCTCAGCGATCAGCGAGCTCGCGACGCGGGCTGACGTGGAAAAACTGAGAGCGGTCGAGGCCCACATCAGCGAGCTGGCGCGGCATGTCGACCGGGCGCAGCACCGGCTCGCCCGCCTGGACGAGATCGAGCTGAACCTGACGCGGCTGATCGACCATCTCTCGGATGAGCGGTTCGTGCAGCTTTTCGATCAACGGTTGCTTTCGGAGCCCCGGCTGGCCTGGCTGGCCGAGGCCGTAGCCGAACGCCTGGCCGCCCGCGAAACGCCTCGCGGCAATTTCCAAATGGATCGTCTGGGCGAACTGCACGACGTCATCGAAAAGTTCGTCGTAAGTCAGAGGCAGGAAGGCGAGCAGACGGCCAGCGCGCTCGAGGCCATTCAGCAGGCCATGCTGAACCTCCTCGATCGCATGGATGCGCTGGAGATGGCCTATGCCCCGGCACCTGCGGCGAGCAGGGAAGCGGATGACGAGGCGGACTGGCGGCACGGGCGCGACGAGCTTGCCGCCGCCGGGTCAGCCTACGGTCTGCAGCAGAGCGAGCCGGCTACGACGAGCAGTGTATTCCCGCGGGAGTGGTCGCGCGAAGCTCCTGCTGCCTCTTCCGACCGGAAGGGAATCGGCGCAGAAATCGATCAGGCACGATCTGCCGTGACCATCGAGCTGCACGATGATGCGGGATCCGAGATGAGTTCACGCGAGCAATCGGCTGCCGTCGCAAAGGCGGAGAGTGGCGCCGAGGCAAATCCGCTTCGTACAAGCCGCGAGGATTTCCTTGCAGCAGCCCGCCGCGCTGCGCGCAAGGCCTCTGCCCAGGCAGTGGAGGAGAACGCGGACGCCTCGCGAACCAAGATCCGGCAGCAATCCACTGGCAGCCGCCGTGCGGCTCGGGCGCGTCCGGTGACAGGTCTCGTCGTGGCGACGCTCGCGGTGGTTCTGGCGGTCGGAATCGGCGTCACGACCTACAGCATCTTCAAGGGAGATCTGGCCAAGCCGTGGAGTCTCGTCCGTGGCGCCGTCGTGAAGGGCATTGGCAACGGAACGTCCGGGACCGGCCAGGGCAGCGCCGCTGGAGGCCTGAGCGAGCCTGGTGCTTCGAAAACGCCTGCGGGCACCGCCTCACCGGAAGTCATCATCGATCCGCCCGGCACCCGCGGCGGGCCGGAGGCGGACGATGATACCACCGGTGTGCCCCGCACCGTTACGGACCTGCCGGGCGGGATCATCATCGATAACGGATCTCTTCCGTCGGTGATCTCGGCGAGGCCCGCTCGTGCTGCCTTCAGGCCGGACGCCGAAACGATGCCGGCACAGTCATCCGAGACTCTGCCACCACCGCCCGCCAAGCGCATGATGCCGCCGGCTGCCGTCGGGCCGCTTTCCCTTCGTCTCGCCGCCGCCAACGGCGATCCGTCCGCCGAGTTCGAAGTCGCCGTGCGGCTCGATGAGGGCCGGGGGATCGAGCGTGATCTCAAGGAAGCCGTCATCTGGTACCAGCGCTCCGCCTCCCGTGGCTTCGCGCCGGCGCAGTATCGGCTGGGTACGCTCTACGAGCGCGGCCTCGGGGTGGCGGCTGACCGCGGCCGGGCCATGGCCTGGTACCGGAGCGCGGCGGATAAGGGCAACCTGAAAGCCATGCACAACTTTGCCGTTCTGAGTGCCAGCGGCGATCCTGCGGACTACCAGCTAGCTGCCCGTTGGTTCTCCGAGGCTGCGGATCGCGGATTGGTCGACAGCCAATACAATCTTGCGGTGCTTTACGAGACCGGCCGCGGCGTGGATCGCAATCTGAGCCAGGCGTACAAGTGGTTTGCGCTCGCTGCGCGCGGTGGCGACAAGGAAGCCCTGCGTCGCCGGGATCGCGTGAAGTGGATGCTGAACGCAAATGAGCTCAAGGCGGCGGACAAGCTGGTCCAATCCTGGCAACCTCAGCCGAGCGAGCCGCTGGTGAACAACGTCCGGGCCGCGGGCGAGGCATGGAAGCACCGGGAAGCACAAGGCTGATCGGCTCGTATTGCAGGTCATCCGCGGCGCACCGGAACGTTGTGCTCAGTGGTTGACCGGGGAGCGGGCGTGATCGTTAGCAAGCGGATCTATGAGGCTCCCGGCCCGGGCGATGGCTATCGCGTTCTGGTCGACCGCCTCTGGCCTCGTGGTATCACGCGGGAAAAGGCGGCTATCGACGAGTGGGCAAAAGAGATTGCGCCGAGTGAGGAGCTACGCCGGGCTTTCGCTGGCAATTCGGCGAATTGGGACGAATTCGAGCGTCGCTACCGTGCGGAGCTGGCCGCGCCGGGTTCCCAACCGATGCTCGTGCGCCTTCGCAGTATCGCCAGAAAAGGCCGACACACGCTTCTGTTCGCGAAACGCGACGAGACCCGGAACAACGCCATCGTCCTCAGGGCGGTGCTGGACGAGCGGCATTAGTTACATCTGCCTCAAGCCAACCTCCTCGAGTGGTGTGATGCTCCTACGGCCCGAAGCCCGGAACATTTTGGCTTGCGCAGCGAAATGATGATTGACCCCGCGCTCCAGCGCTGGCTTAAAGATTGGCACTCGTACGCTCACCAAAGAAAAGCCATTCCGGCTGAGTAAGGCTCCATCGGTGCATATCGGGCTCCGGGTGCAGGAGCTTCGATGCTGGGGCAGGCTTCGGCTCAGTGATGAATCTGTATCTTCCCATTGCTGAGATGTCCGTGAACATCTTCGTGTTTCTCGGCATGGGCGGGGC
>JAEVZQ010000180.1 GCA_023392135.1 Pseudomonadota bacterium
CGAGGATCTCCGGCCCGATGCAACGCCCTGGCGCAGCACCACCATGCTGCGGCAGATGGATGAGGCCATTGCGCGGTATCAGGAGATCGTTTCCCGCGGCGGCTGGCACCAGCTGCCGGCGGGCCGCACTTTGCGCCAGGGCGACGAGGACGAGCGCATACCTTATATTCGCCGGCGCCTGATCATCGAAGGTGATCTGCCGCCTGCCGGTCAATCCTACGACTACAGCTACGCGTTCGACGCCCGGCTGGAAGCCGGCTTGAGAGAATTCCAGCGGCGCTACGGCGTGCGTGTCACGGGGCGTATCGATCGCCCTACTCTGGCTCAGATGAACGTTTCCGCCTACCAGCGGCTCGAGCAGCTCCGGCTCAACCAGCGTCGCGTCCGCGACATGATGGAGGAGAAGGTCGACGGCAATCGCTACGTGCTGGTCAACGTTCCGGCCTATCAGCTCGAGGCGGTCGAGGACGAGGCGGTGCGCTTGCGGCACCGGGTGATCGCCGGCAAGCCGGAGCGGCAGACCCCGAGCATCAGGGCCACCATCCGAGGTCTGAACTTCTTCCCCTACTGGCGCGTGCCCGACAGCGTGGCTCGGCTCGATCTCATTCCGCGGCTCATCAAGGAGCCCGAATATCTGCAAAAGGAGCAGATCCGCGCCTTCGAAGGATGGGGTGGACCCGAGATCGACACCACCAATATCGATTGGCGTAGCGTCGATGTGTCCAAGGTCAAGTTCCGCCAGGACCCGGGCCCGCAGAACGCGCTCGGCCTCGTGCGCATAGATATGCCGAACGAGCACATCGTCTACATGCACGACACGCCGATGAAGTCGCTCTTCAATCAGAGCGGGCGTGCGTTCAGCGCCGGCTGCGTGCGCGTGCAGGATGTCTTCCAGCTCGTCGAATGGATCGCACGCTACGAGCCGGGCTGGGAGCGCCCCGGCCGTGTCCAGGAGGTGCTTGCGGCCGGCGAGGCGCTGGATGTGAAGCTCGCGAAGCCGATCCCGGTGTTCTTCGCCTATTTCACCGCATGGGCGGAGGCCGACGGCCGCGCCGAGTTCCGTCCGGACATTTACGGCAAGGACGGCTCGCGCGAGTTCGCTGGCGAGAGTGATCCGGAGGCGCTGGCATTGCCTCACGCGCTCGCCCCCTGACGGTTGGCGAAAGGCCGACTTTCAGCATTTACCCTGCTTGACCGCGTACGGCCTGTTTCGCGAAACTGGCCGGCGCCGGCACGTGCCGCCGGCTCGCGCCACGGAGGGGAGCGCCATGTTGCCGTTAGCCGGTTATGCCGATCGTCTGTCCGTCCGCCCCGGCGAGACGATTGCCTTCAAGGTCTCGAATGCGACAGGCGCGCCGGTGACGACGCGGCTCGTCCGCGTCATCTGCGCCGATGCCAATCCGGCGGGCCCAGGCATCCGCGAGGAGCCGGTCGACTCGTCCGTCGACGTCATGCGCGAGCCTGAGCGCCACGGTGTCGAGCGCGGCTCCTATGCGCGGATCGACGGCGGCATTGCGCTGGCGGGCTTGTCGAGCCTCACCCTGATCGCGACCGTTCAGCCGACCCTCCTCGGCCGCAACTGTGCGATCCTCTCGCTACTGGACGCCGAGGGCCGGCGCGGCGTCGGGCTCGGCATGGACGAGGCGGGCCGTTTCGTCGGCACCTTCGGTCTCGGAGAGATCAGCGAACGGCTGGAGTGCCCGGAGCCGGCGCAGGACCACACCTGGTATCGCATCTGGCTGACCTATGACGCGCGCACCCGTCAGGCGATCATCGGCCAGCAGCCGCTGAAAACCGGCCGTCCCGACGGACCGGCCAGAACGGCGGGCGCGGAGGTGAGCCTGCCGCAACCCATCGGCGCGGGGCAGATCTTCATCAGCGCCGCCGGCAACGAGAACGGCGGCCGCACCTTCAATGGCCGGATCGAGCGGCCGATGATCTTCGACCGCGTTCTGTCGTCGGATGACATCACGGCGGCCGCCGCGGGAAAATCCGTTCCGGGACTGGTCGCCGGCTGGGACTTCTCGCAGGAGATCTCCTCCACCCGCATCGTCGACACCGGGCCGCATGGGTTGCACGGACAGCTCGTCAACATGCCGACCCGCGCGGTCACCGGCTCCAAATGGACCGGCCGGGAGATGGCCTGGCGCCACGCGCCGGAGGAATACGCGGCCATTCATTTTCACGAGGACGACATCGACGACTGCCGCTGGCCGACGGCCTACGAGTGGCGAGTGCCGCAGGATCTGCGCTCGGGCACCTACGCGCTCCGGCTCGAGGCGGGCGGCGAAGAGGAAAACATTCCGTTCTTCGTCGTGGTGCCGAAGGGGCGCAAGACGGCCGATATCTGCCTGCTGGTCTCGACCTTCACCTACGTCGTCTATCAGAACCACGCCCGGCCCGAATGGCTGACCGATCCGGCGTGGCGCACCGCGTGGGAAGAGCAGGCCGCCTCGTGGGGCGCCTATCCGCACAATCCGGGTGAGCACCGGGAGTACGGCCTCTCCACCTACAATTACCACACTGATGGCAGCGGCATCTGCTTTGCCTCATGGCAGCGGCCGATGCTCAACGTGCGGATCGGCTACATCACCTATCCGTACCCGGAGATCCGCGGCTCGGGGCTGCGGCATTACCCGGCCGATTCGCACCTCATCTCCTGGCTCGAGGCCAAAGGCTACAGCTACGACCTCATCACCGACTGGGAGCTGCACCACGAGGGCTACGACCTCCTGAAACCCTACCGCGTGGTAATGACCGGCTCGCACCCGGAGTATCACACGCGCGAGATGCTGGATGCGCTCGAAACCTATCGCGATAACGGCGGGCGCTTCTGCTACCTCGGCGGCAACGGCTTCTACTGGAAGATCGCGCTGTCGAAGGAAAAGCCGGGCCTCATCGAGATCCGCCGCGCCGAGGGCGGCATCCGCGCCTGGGCAGCCGAGGTCGGCGAGTACTACAACCAGCTCGACGGCGAGTACGGCGGCCTCTGGCGCCGCAACGGCCGTCCGCCGCAGGAGCTGTGCGGCGTCGGCTTCACCGCGCAGGGCAACTTCGTCGGCTCCTACTACCGGGTGCTGCCCGAGGCGTCCGATCCGCGCGCCTCATGGATTCTCGAAGGCATCACGGACGAGAAGATCGGCGACTTCGGCCTCTCAGGCCACGGC
>JAEVZQ010000182.1 GCA_023392135.1 Pseudomonadota bacterium
CTCTTGCCGGCGATGGTGGCGACGGTGAAGTCGCGGTTGGTGATGGTCGGGCGCACGCCCTCGCCGAGCGGCACTGCCGAGATGTGGATCGAGCGGCCGTTCTCGAGGCCGGTCAGGTCGACGACGAAGGCCTCCGGAATACGATCCGGCGGGCAGGTGACCTCCACCTCGTGGCGCACGATGTTGAGCACACCGCCACGCTTCAGGCCTGGCGAAGCACCTTCATTGATGAAATTGACCGGCACGACGACGCGGACGAAGTCGGAGGCACCGACGCGCTGGAAGTCCACGTGAACCGGGGTGTCCTTCACCGGGTCGAGCTGCACTTCGCGCGGCAGCACGCGACGCTTCTGACCGTCGACATTGATATCGAGCACGGTCGAGAGAAAACGGCCCTTCTGCACGACCTTCCAGAGCTCGTTGGCATCGAGCGCAATCGTCTCGGGCTCCTGCTTCTCACCGTAGATAACGGCCGGGATCTTTCCCTCGCGGCGCACTGCCCGGGCGGCCCCCTTACCGGCCCTGGGACGCGCCGTGGCCGGGATCTCGACAACTTCAGCCATGGCTGTTCTCCAAAAGTTAAAGGGCCGAAACCGGCCCGTGCTGTTGTCCCCGGCCTCCAAGGGTGCCGCGGGATCTTCGTCTCATATGACTGAGATGCGGAGGCTTATACCCGCGAGCGACAGGGTTGACAATGAGGTGACGGATCAGAGAAGCAGCAACCGTCAGGCCGACTCCAACGCCTTGGCCACGATCTCCGGCTCGGCATTGATTGCTTTCAGGTACGACAAAGCCGCTTGGTCGGGCTCCGATCTGTGCTGCTCCCAGTCACGCAGGGTGCCCACTGGAATCCCGTAGCGATCGGCGAACTCGACCTGGCTCAGGCCCAAATTCAATCGCACACGCTTCGCGAATGAAATGCGCTTCATCCTCCGAAGCTGTTCCGGAGTAGATGGCGGATTGTCAGGATCGCCCAATGCTCGCTGGTCAACTTCCTCGTCCGACATCTCGCTGAGCGCGTGCCAATCCGTTTTTCCGCGGCCGAAGTTCGGAGATCCTGAGCCTGGCATGTCTGCCGGCTCACTGAGGGTCTTCTTGATACGCTTTACGTTCATGCATGTTGGCCTTTCTCGCCGAGATCAGCCTGACAACACCTCCGGGTCGTTCGGTATAGACGACCACCAGAATCGTGCTGCCGGCCCGGCCGATACGCTTGAAGCGCTCTTCGTCCGGGTCGGGATCGACGTCCTCAATCGCGTAAGGATCGTCGAACACGGCCGTAGCGTCTCGAAAATCGACGCGGTGCTTGCGCAGGTTCCCCGCGGCCTTCTCAGGATTCCACGTGAACCTCACCATAACATATGTACGGGAATTCCGCAGTCAAACATGAACGGCGCAATTAGGGCTCGCAACCGCCTGCCTCAATAGAACAGGCTCGAAACGCTCTCTTCCCGCGAGGTGCGGGCAATGGCCTCGGCGATAAGAGGCGCGATGGAGAGCACGCGGATATTCTTCGAGGCCCTCACGGCTTCCGTCGGATCAATGGAGTTGGTGATGACGAGAGACTTGAGGCTCGAGTTCTGAATGCGTGCCACGGCGCCGCCGGAAAGCACGCCGTGCGTGATGTAGGCCATGACCTCGATCGCGCCGTTCTGGAGCAGGGCTTCGGCCGCATTGCAGAGCGTGCCGCCGCTGTCCACGATGTCGTCGACGAGAATGCAACGCTTGCCTCTGACGTCGCCAATGACGTTCATGACCTCGCTTTCACCCGGACGCTCGCGGCGCTTGTCGCAGATAGCGATCGGGGCGCCGATGCGCTTTGCGAGGGCGCGGGCGCGGACCACACCGCCGACGTCCGGCGACACGACCATCAGGTTGTCGAGCTCGAAGCGCTCCTTGATGTCGCGGACCATGACGGGCGCGGCGAACAGGTTGTCAGTCGGGATGTCGAAGAAGCCCTGGATCTGGCCGGCGTGCAGGTCCAGGGTCATCACCCGGTTGGCGCCAGCCCGCTCGATCAGGTTGGCGACGAGCTTCGCGGAAATCGGCGTGCGAGGGCCCGGTTTCCGATCCTGTCGAGCGTATCCGTAGTAGGGGATCACCGCCGTAATCCTCCGCGCCGAGGCGCGCTTCAGCGCATCGATGAGGATCAGCAACTCCATGAGATTGTCGTTGGCCGGGAACGACGTCGATTGGATGACGTAGACATCCTCGCCGCGCACGTTCTCTTGGACCTCGACGAAGATCTCCATGTCGGCGAAGCGACGGCAAACCCCCTTGGTGAGGGGCACGCGCAGCACCGAGCTGATCTCCTCGGTGAGTGGCCGATTACTGTTGCCTGCAACGAGCTTGATTTTCAGCCCGTCGAAATAGTCTTTCCGGCCAACATCGTTCATTGTAGCCACCACGCTTGTCCCGCCGAGGCGGCTTCTAGCAAGCAGGCCCGAACGTGTAAACGTCCGGGCCTTGCTTTTATGACGGCAATGTGAAGCGGTTGCGTGCGGCTCAATTCACGCCTTTGTTGGGCAGCAGCTTGAGAATGCCCTGCGCCGCAGCGGACGCAGCGGCATCGGCCACCTTGCCCCACTGACCGTCGAGCGATCCTGCCGGAATCTCGTTCTTCTGCGACACAGTTCCGAGCTGCTTGCCCTGCGGGTCCTTCACATGCCAGTCGATCTGGATCGGCTGCTTCCCATTCTGGTTGGCACCCATCTTCACGCGGCCCTCGACCCGGTAGGTGCTCCCCGTCGGGCTGTCCGAAAGTGAGACCCCGTTGCGCGAGAGTTCGCGCTGCAAGGCACTGGTGAGTGACACGGAGCCGTCGCCGGGTGCGCCCGTGACGGAAGGCACCATAGCCGAGATGGTCCCGCTATTGCTGATGCTGGCGGTCGCGGCAGGTGCCGCTACCGGGGTGGGCGTTGGCTGAGCGCCTGATCCGGGAAGAGCGGCGGTCTGAACCGGCTGGGCGGTCTGCGCGGCACCGGCGACAGCCGTCGCCGACTGAATCCACGTGCCGAGCGACGTGGCCGTCTTGCTGGTGATGGACTGCATGACCTGCGGCGAGACAGCCGTCCACGGATCACGCGAATCCGTCTTGCCGGCAACCTCCTCGCCGGTAATGCGGTTGACACGTTGGCCAGTCGGGTCCGTCACGTCCCAGATGTACGAGACTTTCGTGCCGTTCTTCTCCTTGGCGGCGACGATGTAGCCGCGCAGGGTGAAGTCGGCGCGGTCGGTCGGCGCCTTGGCAACTGCGACCCTCTTCTGCTCCAGATCCTGGGTCAGCTGAGCGACGATCTGCTTGCCAACCGACTCGGGCGCACCGATCACCGGTGCGATCGCGATCTGCGATGGTGCCGGGGCGGGCTGCACGGTCTGCTGTGACAGAAGTTGCGAGCCATCCCCATCGTTTCCGAGAATGTTCGTGTTCGAGCTGCAGGCGCCAAGGCCCGCTGCAGCTATCGCCAGCGCCGCGAACGCAAGCCGTTTGACAAGGTGCGACGCCGCAGCAGCATGGATGGTCGTCACGATGACGTCCCCCTCTGATGTCCCGCTGTTATATCCGGCAGCCGACGTACCAACCCTGCGGCCTGAAATCGAGAATCCGGTACCCTTAGAGTCAGAATCCTGTAACTCCTGACTTGCGAGGCGTCCAGATCGTTTGCCCCTGTTTAGGCCGGCTAGTGCCCCTACTGCCCGACTTTGCCGGTGATTCCTGTGGATGAAGGGCTAAGTCAAGACAATGGCGGAGATTTGGCGGCCGTAATCGGGCTCTTTTCGATGTGTTGCACGGCGATAGCTGAAGAAAAGTGATTCGTTATCGTAACTGCACAGAGAACGCCGTTCGACGGTGCCAAGCCCAGCTCGCGACAGACGGTGCTCTACATATCCGGGCAGATCGAAATAACTGCGCGCACTGGTTGTGTTCCTTGCGAAAAAGCGTCCGTTTTCTGGACCGAGACGCAGGAACTCGGCCTCGAACTCGGGCCCGACCTCGTAGGCAGCCTGATTGATGCAGGGTCCGATGGCGGCGCGGATTTGGCTCTTATCTGCGCCGATGCCGACCATGGCCTCGATAGTCGATTCCAGTATTCCGCCAAGGGCGCCGCGCCAGCCGGCATGAGCGGCAGCAACGACGCGCGCACTCGGATCAGCGAACAGGACAGGTGTGCAGTCCGCCGCCATCGCACCGATGACGAGCCCCGGCGTGCGGGTGACGAGCGCGTCGGCGCGGGGAACTTCGCCTGCCGGAAACGGCGCATCGATGACGAGCGCGGTGGCGCTGTGGATCTGGTAGAGGGTCATCACTTCCTCGCGCGGTGCACCGAGCGCCCGGGCCACCCGCGCCCGGTTCTCCCGGACGAGGGCGGGGTCGTCCTTGGAGCCCAGCCCGCAATTGAGCGCGCCGTAGAGCCCGGTCGAAACCCCGCCCTGTCGCGTGAAGAAGCCATGGCTGATCCCGGCCGCATCGCCGAGGCATTCCGCGCGAACGATCTCGCCGTACACAGCCATGAATTTAACCTCCTCGCGAGCTGGCCGCCGGGAATGGTGGCAGCACCGGCACGCCCCTGGAGCGCACGCAGGCGACCTTGAACCGTCCACCCATACCGAGTGGGTCGGCGATGCGCCGCGCCGCAGCCTCTATCAGTCCGACTTGAGCAGGTCGAGCCGCCGACATCAGTTTCGTCGCTCGTTGCGCAAGCCCAAGCCCCAGCAGGAACTCGGAT
>JAEVZQ010000209.1 GCA_023392135.1 Pseudomonadota bacterium
GGTTCCGACGGAACGACCCAGCCACAAGGCGGCAGCGCGCGACCCCGCGCCCGGTGCAAAGAACCGACCCGGCTTCGATCTCGGCGGTGCGGTTGGTGACGAGAAACCGCGAAAAGCGACCCGGGCTGACGGCAAGCCCGGAGCACCCGCGCCGGAAAAGAGGGCCCGGCCGCGCGTCGCGCGGTGACACGATGCGATTGCGGCTAATAAGGCCACATGCTAACGATTAACGGGGCTTAGGGAGTTCGGCTCACACGCCGTCGCCGCGGATAACATGACGCGGAGGACACCCATGTCGCTGGCGAAACAGGTTTTCGCAATTTCCCTTTCCCTCGCCGCCCTTGGCTACACGCTCAGTCCGGCAGTTCAGGCTGCCGTCAATCCCGGCGCGAGCGCTCTCGCTCCTGAGAGCATGATCGTGCAGGTGCAGAAGAAGGCCAAAGGCAAGGCCACCTGCGGCACCTACATGTACTGGAGCGCAAAGGAGAAGAAGTGCGTGGACGCGCGCCTGAAGAAGTCGAAAGAGAGCTGATATAAAGTTGACGGGGGTGCCCCGAGCCCGGGTGCACCCCCTTGTTTCGTCCAGCGGAGCGGACCATCCTCGTGAGTTCATTCCGGGCAATGGGCGCCGGAATGTGAGGGTCTAGCTTACGATCCGATAGCGAACGGGCCGGGCGCCCAATCCTTCAGCAGCGGCAAGGATGGCATTCACGTCGAGACCATAGTGGCCGTAGAGCTCACTGATCGAGCCGGACTGGCCGAAGTGCTCGACGCCGAGCGGCCGGACGCGATGCCCCATGACGCTACCGATCCAGGAAAGCGTCTCCGGGTGGGCGTCGCAGACAGTGATGATTGCTGCATCGCGCGGCAGGGCGGCGAGGAGGCGCTCGACGTGCGACCGGGCGCCGCGCGCTCCGTGCTCCCGGGCGCGCTGGGCGCCGTGCCAGCCGGCGGAAAGCCTGTCGGCCGATGTGACGGCGAGCACGCCAACGCCGCGCCAATCCTCCGACAGCAGGCCTGCGGCCTCGATCGCCTCGGGCGCGACCGTGCCCGTGTAGATGATGGCGAGGCTGGTGCCGGGGTCCGGACGACGTAGCCAATAGCCCCCGTCGATGATGTCGGATCTAAGCTCCGCCGTCATGGGGCGCTGCAGCTGCTCGATGGGACGCGTCGTCAGGCGCAGGTAGACCGAGCCACCCTTCTCGTCCCGCAGCCAGCGCTCCTCCTTCTCCTCCTCGCCCTCGCGCTGCACGTAGTCAAACGACCAGTTCATGATGATGGCCAGCTCATCGACATAGGCCGGCTCGAAAGAGGCGAGCCCGTCTTGCGCCAGGCCGATGAGCGGCGTGGAGATGGACTGGTGCGCACCACCTTCCGGAGCCAGCGTGATGCCTGATGGCGTCGAAACGAGGATGAAGCGCGCGTCCTGATAACAGGCGTAGTTCAGGGCATCGAGGCCGCGGCAGATGAAGGGATCGTAGAGAGTGCCGATCGGGATCAGCCGCTCGCCGAACAGCGAATGTGACAGGCCGGCCGCGGCGAGCGTGAGGAACAGGTTCATCTCGGCGATGCCGAGCTCGATGTGCTGGCCCTTGGGCGACATCTCCCACTTCTGCGGAGACATCAGCCCGCGCTCCTTGAACAGGTCCTCGACGCTTTCCATCGAGAAAACGGCGCGCCGGTTCACCCAGGGTCCGAGGTTGGTCGAGACAGTCACGTCGGGCGACGTCGTCAGAATGCGATCAGCCAGTGGTCCGCCCTGCTTTGCGATGTTATCCAGGAGTCGCCCGAACCCGGCCTGCGTCGACACCGGGCCCCTGCTCTCAGGAATCGGAAGCTCCGGCACGGGCACGCGCCCCGCACTCAGCCGCCGCCGGCCACGCTTTGCAAATGGCACCCGATCGAGAAGGCCCTGAATTTCCTCGGGCGGCAGGGACAGGCCCGCGAAGCGGTCCCACTCCTCGCCCTGGTTGATGCCTTGGCTCGCACGGAACTCCTGCATCTGGGCCTTGGTCATCAGGCCGGCGTGGTTGTCCTTGTGGCCCTGGAACGGCAACCCGACGCCCTTGATCGTGTAGGCGATGAAGCAGACCGGCTGACCGGTCGGCGCGGCGGCGAACGTCTCCAGAATGGTCTCGAGATCGTGCCCGCCGAGGTTGGTCATCAGGCGGGCGAGCTCGGTATCCGAATGGTTGCGGATGATTTCGAGCGCCCCCTCGCACCCGGCGAGGTCCGTTTCGAGTTGCTTGCGCCACGCCGCCCCGCCCTGGAAAACGAGCGCCGAGTAGAGCTGGTTGGGGCAGTCCGCGATCCACGCCCGCAGGCGCTCGCCGCCCGGGCGCGCGAAGGCTGCTTCCTGCAGCTTGCCGTACTTGATGAGCACGACCTTCCAGCCGAGGTTCTCGAACAGGCCGGCGACCTTCATGAAGAGCCGATCCGAGACGACCGAATCGAGGCTCTGCCGGTTGTAGTCGACCACCCACCAGGCGTTGGTGAGCCCGTGCTTCCAGTATTCGAGCAGAGCCTCGTGGACGTTGCCCTCGTCGATCTCGGCATCGCCCATCAGCGCGACCATCCGGCCCTTGGGCCAGGACGGGCTCCATTTGGCGTGCACGTAGTCCTGGACGAGACTCGCGAACCCGGTCATCGCCACGCCGAGGCCGACGGAGCCCGTCGAGAAATCGACGTCATCCTTGTCCTTGGTGCGAGATGGATAGCTCTGAGCGCCGCCGAACCCGCGGAAGTTCTGCAGCTTGTCCAGCGACTGGTGCCCGAGCAGGTACTGGATGGCGTGGAACACCGGGCTTGCATGCGGCTTAACCGCAACCCGGTCCTCCGGCTGCAGCACATGAAAATAGAGCGCTGTCATCAGCGTCGCCATCGAGGCGGAGGACGCCTGATGTCCACCGACCTTGAGGCCGTCGCCGCGGTCCACCTCGTGGTTGGCGTGATGAATCATATAGGTGGAGAGCCACAGCACCTTGCGCTCCAGCTCCCGTAGTATAGCCAGTGTCTTCGGGTCCACCGTGTCGGGCCGGGCGCCATCCATGAGCAGCCTTCTCCTACTGATTCGACGTAATTTCCGCCTCGAAGCCGGCTGCGCGGATGCGAGCCAGCGTGTCCTCAAGATGAGCACGGTCGCGCGTTTCGATCACCATCCGCAGCAGCGTGCCCTTCGCAGGAAGATCCGTGAAAACGCGCTGATGCACAACCTCTATGATGTTGGCACCCGCATCACCGACGAGCGTAGCAAGGCGCGCGAGTTGGCCGGGCTTGTCGGCGAGATCGAGGCATAGCTCGGAGATGCGCCCCTCCCGGGCCAATTCCCTGGTCAGGACACTTGCGAGGAGCCGCGTGTCGATATTCCCGCCGGTGAGCACGAGGCCCACTTTGCGACCGCGAAACCGATCTGGATCTCCGAGCACGGCGGCAAGCCCCGCCGCACCTGCCCCTTCCGCCACCGTCTTCTCGATTTCGATCAGCAGCGCCGCCGCGTGCTCGATCTCGCGCTCGCTGACGAGCATGATGTCGTCGACATATTTCCGGACCAGTGCCTCCGTCAGCACGCCCGGTGCCTTCACCGCGATGCCCTCGGCAAGCGTATCGCCGCGCATGGGCAGCTCGGTGCCACGAACCTTGTTGTACATCGACGGATAGAGTTCGGCCTGCACGCCGATGATTTCGATGCCCGGTTTGATGGCCTTCGCCGCTACGGCTATTCCGGAGATGAGGCCACCGCCGCCGATTGGCACGACGAGCGTGTCGAGTTGCGGCACCGCATGCAGTATTTCGAGGGCGACGGTGCCCTGCCCGGCGATGATGAGCGGATCGTCATAGGGATGGATGAAGGTCAGCCCGTGTTGCTGGCAGTACTCCCGCGCGCAGGCGGCGGATTCTTCCAGTGTCGCTCCATCGACGATCACCTGCGCCCCGTGCCGTCGCGTGTTCTCGATCTTAACGAACGGTGTGCCCTGCGGCATGACGATCGTGGCGGGAATGCCGAGGCGCTTGGCGTGGTAGGCGACGCCCTGCGCGTGATTGCCGGCGGACATGGCAATGACCCCGGCAGCCCGCTGCTCTGGCGAGAGGGCATTCAGCCGGTTCAGCGCGCCCCGTTCCTTGAAGGAGGCGGTGAACTGCAGGCTCTCGAACTTCAGCCAGATGTCGCAGCCGGCCATGGACGAAAGCGTGCGGCTCGGGTCGCAATCGGTCTCGACGATCGCGTCTTTGAGCACCTGCGCAGCCTTCTCGACGTCGGCGAGGCTCACGGCCTGCGCCGCGATTTCAGCACTTTCCACGGGCTTTTCGACTTCGCCCTGCATTATTTTACATTATCCTCTCGTGGCTCACCTGGCCGGCAGCAGATCGCGCCACGGGAATTACCGGCTCAGGGCGCGTCTTCCGGATGCTGCTTAGCACCGCGCGCCAACAGGCGAAACGGGGCGCGGCGATGAACGCACGTTGAATGCACCGTTCAGCATCACCTCAGCCCGCAGATTCTAGCTTGGGATCGTTGACGGGGCCCGCGCACAGGCCGCGGCTCGAAAAGCGAAAAGGAGCTAGATCATGATGAAGTCCCTCGCCATCGCCACAGCAGCCATCGCCTTCGGTGGCGCAGCTCTTCTGGCCGACACCGCTCCCGTTCAGGCAGCGACCCCGGCGGCGAAGAATGCTGAGATCAGCGTGGCCGCCCGCTTTCACCGCAACCCGTCCCGCGTACAGGCCTCCGCGGTTACGCGCGGCGCGCTGCTCCCCTACGTCATCAAGAAAGCGAGCGCGCAACGCAAGGCGATCAACAACTGGAACGCCAAGGTGCGGCGCATGTACGGCCCGCGGTACGCAAGCTGGAGCCGCGCCAAGGCGAAGTCGACGACCTGCAACCGCGTTGCAAGCGCCGTGACCTGCCGTGTCAGCGCCGTTCCGAATTCGAGCTATCGCCGGTACGGCATGCTGAACGACTGACACCGGCAGAGCCAAAGTCCTCCGATGACCTCAACGG
>JAEVZQ010000336.1 GCA_023392135.1 Pseudomonadota bacterium
TTCGCGCGCTTGTGCGGTAGATGCAGTGCGCCGTGGCCCATGTCAACTCAATCCACTGGGCTGTCCGCCAATCCTGCATATAAAAATGCATGGAACGCAAAGATGCCTTGCACGTCTTGAACCGGGGGGCCTGCCGCACTCGGGTTTTCCGCGCCAGAACCATTCGGCACAGCTCGGCCCTCCGTGAAAACGGCAGAAAGGGTTGATGCTGATGTCAGCCGAGCAGATGACCGCCTGTGCCGTCATCGGCGCCACCATCGTCTTCTTCATCTGGGGCCGGTTTCGGTACGACCTCGTTGCAGTCTTTGCGCTGCTCGCGGTCGTGCTGACGGGCCTGGTTCCGCCGGAGCAGGCCTTCAACGGCTTTAGTCACCCGGCCGTTCTTACCGTGATCGGCGTGCTGATCCTCAGTCGCGGGCTCCAGAACGCCGGCATCATCGATGTCGTGCTGAAACTGCTGGGCCCGCTCAAGGGGCGGCCCGTCATGCAACTGACCGGCCAGAGCGTGATCATTGCCGGCCTGTCGGCTTTCATGAACAACGTCGGTGCGCTCGCGCTGATGCTGCCCGTCGCCATGCGCACGGCATATCGCGAGAACTTCCCACCGGCGATGATCCTCATGCCGCTCGCGTTCGCGTCGCTCCTGGGCGGTCTCATAACCCTCATCGGCACGCCGCCCAACCTCATCGTGTCGAGCTTCCGGCAAAGCGCTGCAGGTCAATCGTATGCAATGTTCGACTTCGCGCCGGTGGGCTTGGCGGTCGCTGTCGCGGGAATCGCCTTTATTTCTCTAATCGGCTGGCGGCTCATCCCGAGGGACCGGCGCCGAGCGATGGGGGCAGATGCTGCCCTCGATATCGAGGACTACATTACTGAGGTTCGGGCTGGAAAAGACTCGAAGGCAGTCGGGCGTACGATCGGGGAGATCAAGAGCGCCGCGGAGGGCGAGGTCTACGTCGTCGCGCTTGTTCGGCAGGACCGCAAATATCCCGATCCGCCTGGTGATGAGCCGCTGGAGCCCGACGATATATTGATTCTGGAGGGCAATCCGGACGCCCTCAAATCGGTCATCGATGATGCGGGTCTGTCGCTCGTTGGCGACAAGGAGGCGAGCCTGCAGACGTCCATGCCGGAGGAGATCGGCATTGTCGAGGCGATCGTCGCACCCCAGTCAAAGCTGATCACCCGCTCATCGGCTTCATTGCGCCTCAGGTCGGCCTACGGAATCAATCTGCTGGCCATCTCGCGGCACGGCCGCAGGATCAGCGCGCGGCTGAAGGACGTGCGTTTCCGGAGCGGCGACGTCATGCTGCTGCACGGGCCGGCATCGACATTGCCGGAAGCACTGGCTGAGCTGCATTGGCTGCCGCTGGCGGAACGGAACCTGGGCATCGGTCGGCCACGCCGGCTGCTGCTCGCGGGAAGCCTGTTTGGCGGGGCAATCCTCGCCACCATCCTTGGGCTGCTTCCGGTGCAGATCGCGTTTATCGGTGCGGCGGCACTGATGGCGGCTTCGGGCATCCTGAAGCTCGATGAGCTTTACGACTCGATCGACTGGCCGGTGATCGTCCTGATCGGGGCCATGTTTCCGATCGGCACCGCGCTCGAGACGACCGGAACGGCGGCATATCTCGCGGATGCCGTACTCGGCAGCGTGGATGGAATGGCACCGGTCTGGGCGCTGCTCATCCTGCTGGTCGCGACGATGTTCCTGTCGGATGTCATCAACAACAGCGCGACGGCACTAGTCATGGCGCCGATTGGCGTGAGCATGGCAGCCCAGCTGGGAACGAGCGCAGACCCGTTTCTCATGGCGGTGGCTGTCGGGTCCTCCTGCGCATTCCTGACGCCGATCGGGCATCAGAACAATGCGCTCATTCTAGAGCCGGGCGGCTATCGCTTTGGTGATTATTGGCGGATGGGTCTGCCGCTGGAGCTGGTTATCACCGCAGTGGCTGTGCCGACGATCCTGGTGGTCTGGCCATTCTGACCGGAAGCTCGCCGTCAGCGGCATACGAGCACAGGCATCTTGCTGTGCGCCAGGACCTTTCTGGTTTCGCTGCCGATGAGCAGGGCTTCCAGGCCCTTCCGGCCGTGGGATGCCATTACGATCAGGTCACAGCCGGCCGACTCCGACGTTGAAATGATCGCCCGCCAGGGATTCTCATGCTCAACCGTTTTCGTTTCGCAGCGGACATTCTTCTCCTGCGCGGCCTCCAGCGCGACCTCGAGGTACTTGGCTGCGGCAATTTTGGCGCCTTTCAGATACTCGGACTCAGGGAAGGCGACCATGACTTCCGCAGGCGCTACGGTGCGCCAGGGCTTGATGACGTGCAGGGCGGTAACTTTGGCCTGCAGGGGCTGAGCCAGACCGATGGCGTTCTGAATGGCCCGCTCCGACAGCTCCGATCCGTCGGTTGCGACCAGAATGTGATGGTACACGAGAGCAGTCCTCCTCATTTGCCGGGCCTTCGCGGCGGCCGACCCCCTCTTTCAGCATCGGTGCAGAGGAGGGCTATGGCAAGCGCGGTTGGTGCGCTCCGTTATGAGCAGGTGGCCACCTTGGTCCAGTCGCCAAGCGCTGATGCGCCATCCCGATCAGTTGAGGCCCTGAAGCCTGGTGCGCGCCGCCTCGACGCCTTCGCGGACAGCTCTTTCGTAGAGCCGCCGAGCCTGCTCGACGTCAGACTCGACGTCCCGCACACCCCAGGCAGCAAGCATATTGGGATCGTACGTCTCCGCGAGCGCCATGATGGCCTCCGGCTCGTTGGCGGCCACCGCCGGCAGAAGCACCTCGCGCCCGCCAAGTATATCGCCGGCCTGGATGCGCTCCTTGCCTTCGCCGATGGCGTCGGTCCATGACGGCTTGGGGGGCGGCGTCTCGACCTCAGCAGGGGCGGCCGCGACGGCAGGCGTCTTTGCGGGAGTGATCTGGGCCGGCTCGAGTGTCATCGGAGCGGGTTCAGGAATGGCCGCCGCGGTCTGCACTGGCGCGGAAGGTTGCGTCAGGGTGGGTGTAACGAGGGTGGTCGATACCGTCCGCTGCTGCACCTGCACCGGCATTTTCCCGGGGGCGGCAGCCGATCGCGACACCTGACCGCCGGGTCCACTGCTGCCGAACAACGCGTCGAAGCTGACGTCACCAAGCCGGCCGGTCATCACGAGCACGACGGGCACGATGACAGCCAGTCCTGTCGCGAAGCCAAACCCTGCAGCCCGGAGCTGGTCGCGGAGCGTTCCTGTCTTCGGCGGCTCCGGCGGCGTGCGCCACGTGGACGGAATCGGCATTGCCGCATCGTCGTCCTCGTCCTCGAAGAGGCTGGGGGGAGGCGCCATCGCGGGAAGTGGAGGTGCAGTTGGGTTCAGAGGCGCAGGATGCGGGCGCTCCAGACTTTCCCTGGCCATGTTCATGGCCTGCGCCAGCTCGTCCACCAGTCCAGAAAGCGGCGGTTGCGGTGCGCCGTCGTCGGCTTGGCCAGACCCGTGGCCATTCAATCCGTTGCCATGGCCGTTGAGCTTCTTGACCACGCCTTCGCGACTGCTTTCCATCGTAACCTCACTCAGGTTTCCGATGCTTGGGGGGATGCTCACAGCACTGCGCATCTCGGAGCGCGAAACCCGCACCGATCCCAAGGCCGCCGCCACGCCGGTCAAGCCTACGCAAAACTCGAGTGGACCCCCACGCTTCCCCGGTCCCCAGCGTCAAGTAACATGCTCGCGCTGATTGGCACAATCGAATAAAGGTTCGTCGGAGTTGTGGCAGGGCTGCCCAGCCGGTGCATAAAATTAACAGCAGGTTAACGGCATCGGGCGTGCAGGCGGCAAGGGGTGAGGTCGATGCTTCCGCTGGTTCTCGGGCTATTGGTCTTCTTTCTCGTTCATCTTGTTCCAACCCAGGTCGATTTGCGACAGGGACTGGCTGGACGGCTCGGAGAGAATGGCTATCGGGCAGCCTTCTCAGTCGCCGCACTCATTGGTCTCATTCTGATCATCGTGGGCTTCGGCAAACTGCAGGTGATGGCAGGCAAGAACCCGGAGATCTGGTCCCCGCCGGTCTGGACCCGGCATATCGCCTTCCTCCTCATGCTGCCAGCCATGGTGCTGATCGTTGCCGCCTACGTTCCATCCCAAATCCGCACGGCCACCAAGCATCCGATGCTGGCGGCGATCAAGCTATGGGCAACGGCCCACCTGCTCGCCAACGGCGATCTTGCCTCGATTCTGCTGTTCGGAAGCTTCCTGGGCTATACCGCCTACGACCGGATCTCGGTCAAGCGCCGCCACGTCAAGGTTCCGGCACCACCCCAGGGCTGGGTCAATGACATTATCGTCGTGGCCGCCGGCCTGGCGCTCTACGGCGCCATGCTGACCATTGGACACGCGTGGCTGATCGGCGTGCCCCTGCTGCCGGGGTGGTAGTGATGGCGGCCGAGGCGAACAGGCCGCAAAACCGCCGGAAACACCTCGCACCAAGGGATGAGCCGCCCAGGCAGGCGCTGCGCTGGCGGTCGTCGCCGCAAAGCGGTCGCGTTGGCGGCACCGGCGCACTGCGCTATGAGTACGGTGCCCTGGACGCAGAAGGCATCCAGGATCAGGCGCAAGGAGGCCGATCCGAGAATGGCTGACGATCGCGACGTGATGTTGCGGGAGCTTGAAAATGAGGTTCGCCGCGAGCAGATGGCGAAGCTCTGGGACCGCTATGGGATCTATGCCATCGCTGTCGCGGTGCTGATCGTCGTTGCTGTTGGTGGCTATAAGTGGTGGGAGGCGCAATCGCTTTCCGCTGCTGCGGAGGCCGGAGCACGCTACCAGACGGCAATGCAACTCGTCGAGCAGGGCAAGCCCGGCGAGGCCCGACAGGTCTTCGAAGCCATGGCGCAGAATGCGCCGTCGGGTTACGCCTCGCTGGCCCGTCTGCAGCTCGCCGGCGAGGCCGCGTCGGCCGGAAAGACGGATGACGCGCTCAGAGCATTCGAGGCTATTGCAGCCGACGGCAGCGTCGATCCCCTGCTTCGCGACTATGCCCGGCTGGAATCTGCAGCGTTGAAAATCGACAGTGCCGACTTTACCGAGATGCAGAATCGGCTCACTCCTCTCATGCAGGATAACAATGCCTGGAGGCACAGCGCGCGCGAGCTTCTGGGCCTGTCGGCCTATCGTGCGGGCCGTCTGGATGAGGCGAGGCAGATCTTCTTGGAGCTCGCGGCCGACCAGAAGACGCCGCCCTCCGTGCGGGAGCGTGCCGGCGTCATGATGGGGCTGATCACCTCGGCGGAGGCCCAGCAGACCACGGGCTCCACCCAGCCGGCGAGCGGCACACAGCCCGCGGAAACGCCGAAGGTGCAGTGAGGGGAGGATTGATGGGCGTGGTGGGGAAACGGTCGCAACGGCTGGGGCAGGTGATGGCGCCCGCCTTGCTCGTGGCGATCGGCCTCGGCGGTTGCGGCGGCAGCAGTTTGCCGAGCCTGCCCAAGATCACAGATCTCAACCCGTTCGCTGAAAAGGAGCAGCCGCTACCCGGCAAGCGTGTTCCGGTCATGCAGGCGCGTGACACCATCGGCGGGGAGATGGCGACTGCGGAAAAGCCTGTCGTATTGCCTGCCCCGCGAGCAAACGAAGCATGGACCCAACCGGGCGGTGAACCCAGCAATGCGCCCGGCCATCTGGCCCTTGCCGGTTCTTTGAAGCGGGCCTGGAGCGCCGATATCGGGTCAGGCTCCAGCACCAGGGGCAAGCTCACGGCGAGCCCTCTCGTTTATGGCGGCCGCGTGTTCACGCTCGATGCAACAGCGAGGGTGACGGCGATCTCCGCGACGGGTGGCTCGGTCGCGTGGCGGACCTCGCTCGTGCCTGAAAACGAGCGAGAGGAGGCCGGCTACGGCGGCGGCCTCGCAATCGACAACGGGCGCCTGTACGTTGCAACCGGCTTCGGCACGGTTGTCGCCCTCGATCCGGCGACGGGCAAGCCGCTCTGGACGAAGAACATCGGCGTTCCGATCCGCTCCTCGCCGACTGCGGTGCATGACAAGGTTTTCGTCGTGACGACTGAAGGCCACGTCTTCGCGCTGGCCGGCTTCGACGGCGGCGAATTGTGGACTTTCCGGGGCGTGCCGGAGCGCACCAGCATCATCTCGAATCCGAGCCCGGCCGTCGAGGCGGGCGTCGTCGTCGTGCCATATCCCTCGGGCGATCTTGTTGCCCTGCACGAGCAGGACGGCACCCCGGTCTGGTCGGAGAGCCTCTCACGTACGCGCACGGTCTCCTCGCTCGCATCATTGAGCGACGCGGCGCGGCCGGTGATTGCCGATGGTGTGGTCTATGCCGTTGGTCACGCGGGGCGTCTGATCGCCACACAAATCAAGACCGGAGAGCGCCTGTGGTCGCTCAACGTGCCGGGCACGCAGGCCCCGGTCATAGCCGGAAACAATATCTTCGTCATCGACACCAACGGCCAGCTCCACGCCATCACCCGCCAAGACGGCAAGGTGATCTGGTCCGCGAAGCTGCCTGGGGCGAGCACATGGTCCGGTCCGACGCTCGCGGGTAATCAGCTCTGGCTCACCTCGAACAAGGGACAGCTCGTGGGCGTTGATCCTGCGACGGGCCGCGTCACGGTTCAGCAGGGCGTGGGTGGACCCGTCTACATCGCACCGGTTGTTGCCGGCGGGCGCATGTATGTGCTGACGGACGAGGCGCGGCTCGTCGCGTTCAATTGACAAATAAGCTGTTTGATCTGAAGCAGTTCACCGGCCTCTGTCCTAACGGCGGTCGGCATTCCCGATTGGCATCCTGCCCATGACGTCCAGACCCAACATTGTCATCATCGGCCGTCCTAATGTGGGCAAGTCCACGCTGTTCAACCGGATCACCGGCCGGCGGGCAGCGCTCGTGTCCGACATGCCGGGTCTCACTCGGGACCGGCGCGAGGCTACGGTGGCGCTGGGCATCCATGAGGTGAGACTGGTCGATACGGCAGGACTCGAGGAGGCGGCACCCGGGACGATCGCTGCCCGCATGACACGGC
>JAEVZQ010000296.1 GCA_023392135.1 Pseudomonadota bacterium
GCTCTACGTGGGACAATGCTATCTCTCCCCACTTGCTCGAAAACGTACCGCGCTGACGTTCTGGGCGGCAATCGGGGCGGGGGTTCTTCTCAACTCCTTCATCGTCCCGGCCCTCGCGATCCTCACCATCATCGGGCTGCTCATCCAGGACCGAAGCCTCAAATGGCTCGCAGGTGCGAACCACGCGCTCGGCCTCGTGCTGGCGATCGCGATCGCATCTCCTTGGCCTCTCTCGTTCTGGCTTTCGATCGCGGACCCGACGCCTGATCCGCATCTGTCGCTCGAGGCATGGCTGTCGCTCGTCGTCGACTCCCAGTACATGAACCACGATGCGTTTCCTGGCAGCTTCGTGCTCATGGCCTGGTTTGGCCTCTTGCCGTGCATCCTGCTCGTCTGGCCAGCGTGTCAGCAGATCTGGTGGAACCGGGACCGGCGGACAGTGCGATTTCTCATCGCGTGGCTCGTGCCATACATCGCCGTGCTGGAGCTGATTTCGGACAAGCCGCCGCTCTACATGGTGCAGTACGCATTGCCGGCGCTGGCGATAGCGGTGGCAATCCGGATCACGAAAAATCCGGTTACGGGTCCGCCTCGGCCTTTGGAGGCGCCCCTGTGGGCGCGCGCAATCTGGGTTCTCGTCGGGATCGGCCTGGGCGTAACCGCAGTCTGGCTGCAGACGTGGTCCGGGGAGCCCGTGACCCTGCCCATCATCGCTGCAGCAGTTGCGACGATGATTTGCTTTGCTGCCACGGCCGTCGTCTGGCCCCGCTGCAGCACACTCACCGCAACCAGCTTCTCGCTGGCCGGTGCCGCCGTTGCCTACTGGCTGTTCATGGCTCTCATCGTGCCGTCGACGTCGACGAAGTGGCCGAGCGTGCGCCTGGCAGAGCTGAGAGAAGCCTTGCGGACCTGCTACCCGGAATCACCGATCATTGCCGGCTATTCAGAGCCGAGCGCTATTTTCCTTCTGGGTTCTGACAGTGTCACGACAGGATCGGGCGTTCCCGAGTACCTGGAGGAGAAGCCGCGTGCCCTGGCGATTGTAGAGGGAAAGCATCTGCGGCAGATCGAGGAGGCCGTGCGAGTCGGTGATGCAGCGGCGCCCGTCCGCGTGGCCTGCCTGTTCGGACAAAACCCGTTTACGTCGGGGCGCGGTCAGTTCTTCGCGATCTATGCGAGGCCGCCACTGCCATCAGACCCGGCCTGCCTGCCGCCGCCGCGCTACCGCTGTCCGAACTAGTGTCCTTTAGATCGCGAAATTCGTTCTGAGTTCGCTGCATATGGTGACGAATTTCGCGATCAGGACACTAGCCAAGTTATTGATCCTAGTGTGATTCAGATCGAGAAGTCCGCCAATGTAGCCAGCCGCGAACAATGTAGCGGACTTCTCGATCATCACACTAGCCGCGTCGGCATGGATTGCAGGGGCCGACGTCGGAGCTTCCGGAGCCTATTGACGTGAGCCGAGGACCAGCGTCCAGAACGTCTTGAATTCGGTCTTCGGGTCCTGCACCAATGCGATGCCCATATGCTGGGCATCAGCCATCAGCAGGTTCTTGTTGTGGCCCGGGCTCTGCTTCCAGCCCTTCATCACTTCCTCAAAGCTGGCCTGTCCCGTGCCCACGTTCTCCGCCGCGAGCCGCGCCTCAAAGCCGCTGCGCTTCACGCGGTCCCACGGGTTGGAGCCGTCCGAGCCAAAGTGCGAGATGCGATCCCAGCGCGCCAGGTCCCGCGAATGGGCCTTTGCCGCGTTGGTCAGCTCCGGGCTGAGGCGCAGAGGCTTGAGGCCATGCTTCTTGCGGTAGTCGTTGATCAGCTTGCGGGCTTGCTCGGCGTCGAGGCGCGTGCTCGTGTAGTCGCGGCCGGAAAGCGCGCCGGGCAGGGGCTTTTCGAAGGAGTTCTGCGGCGCACCGTCCTGGAGGCTCGCGACTTTCTGGCCCTTCGAGGGGGCCGGGGCAGCCTGGCGCGGGCCGCTGGCTGACAGGGATCCGAACGGAGCGCTCGGGGCAGATGCCTCCGAGCCGGTGTCGCCGAAACCGAACGAAAGAGGTGCCGAGCCGAGGCTGCACCCCGGCAGCATCAATGCGAGGAAGAGAGGGACCACGACGCGATACATCCGGATACTCCCGCTACGAGGCGGACCAGCTTGCAGGATCGCCCAAGGCGGTTAAGGCAGCGTTAACGCTAACGGCTGGTAAGCATGCGCCCGCGGCGGCCTGATGTGTCGCCACATGGCCCGAGTAGCCGATACCCTGTCCGTCAGCCCTCGCATCTGGCCTCAAGACCGTGACAGTAGTGGGGCAATAGCGGGGCTTGTTGGTCGCAGTTGGTGGTCAGAGGGCTGTCGCGCGCACGCGATCGACAAAAAAAGCGGCCGATAGCACTTGGCACCGGGCCGTCGATCCGGACAATTGAAAAAGTCTTAAGTGATTCGTGCGTCTGGCCAACGAGTTTGACGCTGGCGCTCTCGACTGCCGCCATTCGGCAGTCGAAAAGCATGGAAGTCTTAGCCCGGCCGGGAGGTCGAGAGAAGATGAGCATAGCCGTGTTGGCAGAACCGCGGGCTGATGCCGCTGCACCGGCGATCAGCCTTATGGTGCTGGCGCGGGCGGCGACCGAGCAGGGGGCGACGCAGGGTGAGATCGTACGCGATCTGGCGCCCTACGTCGGCCACAAGCTCGCGCCGGCCGCATGGCGCGAGGCCGTTGCCCAGGCGATTGCCGGCCTGACGGTGCAACGCCTCGCGGGCATGACGCGGAGCCGGGTCGAGCTGACGGAAGCGGGTCGCGAAGCCGTGCAGAACGCGCTCGGTGGCAGGCCGCTGCCGCGTGCGTGGGGCGAGATCCGGGATGTCCGGCTCATCGCCCGGGCGCTGGGCATCGAGACGGCAGCAAATGCCCGGATCAAGCGATTGGCAAAGCCTGACGGGCTGCGCGCTGCCATTCTGGAGCGTGCTTACGGCCTGAAGCTCCGCGGCGCTGTAAGCCCGCCGCGGTTGCGTCAGGCCCTGGCGGTGGTTGCTCTCGAGCGGGCCTTCGGCAATTCGCTCAAGGGCACCATCGGGTCGCGTACGGGACTGTCGGCCAAGGCCGGACGGCTGCTCGCAGGGCAGCTCTCGCACCGGCCGCGCGACTTCGGCACGGACGGCCGCCTCATTGCGGCGCTCGCTGCCGAGCAGGTGGGTGCATTTCAAACGGATGCCGATGCGCTGCGGACGGCCATCCTGCGCAACTTCGTAACGGAGTCGATGTCGACGTCGTCACCAGCGCCCGGCATTGCTACGGCGGAGCCGGCAAGGACTGTCCACGCCGCACCGGCCGCGCGCAAGTCGGCGGTCGTGGTGCCGGGCCCGCGAAGGGCGCGTCCGGCCGCAGCCAGCCGGCCGAATCTCCAAGGGTTCGCGAGCGTCGTGCTGCGTGTGGCGGACGCTCACGCCGAGGGATGGCCCGGCAACCGCAAGGCCTTCATCTCGCGGGTTTGGCAGGGCATCGAAGCCCAGCATCCGGAGTGGGGCCTCACGGAAATCGAGTTCAAGGCGATGCTGGCGGAGGCGCACCGGACCGGTCATGTGGTCCTGGCGAATGCCGACCTGAAGGATAAGAAGAGCCTGAAGGACCTGCAGGATTCGGCCGTCGCTTACAAGAATACCGTCTGGCATTTCATCAGGGTCGATAACGAGTGACAGGGTTCATCTGTCCGCGTTTGAGGAATTTGGGATCATGCAGCCGAATGCGCAAACCGCGCTTCCTGTCGACAGCTTATCCGCTGCGTTCGAGCACTCGATCACGTGGGAGGACGACATCTGGCGTGCCGACCCGGTCGATGTCGAGCAGGTGCATCTCAAGGCGCGCCGGAAGTTCAATGATCTGCTGAAGGCTGTCACCTCGGCACGCGGATCGAGCACGCAGGCGCGCATTCTGCTGTTCCATGGCCAATCTGGCGCTGGCAAGACCCATTTGCTGCGGGCACTGAGGACAACCGCGCACCGGAAGGGAAATGCCTACTTCGGCTACGCTCAGATGACGCCCGACGTGGCGAGCTATGCCGACTACTATCTCCGGCGAATGATCGCCTCGCTCGAGAAGCCCTACGACCCGGATAACGGCGGCGAGAGCGCCCTAGCGCGGCTGACGCATCGCCTTGTCGCATCGGCGGACGTGCTCTCCGAAAGCGATCTCAAGAAGCTGCGGGAGGCGAGCCTGGACGAGCTCGCTTTGGGAAAGCTGATCCTGCGGCTTGCGGACGACGTCATTTCGAGCCCCGCCTTCGCCGATCAGGATCTCGACGTGAATGTGGTCCGGGCACTGCTCTATATGCAGCGCAGTGATCCCCGCATCGATCAGCGGGTGCGCCAGTACCTGCAGGGCCGCCAGCTCAACGAGCTGTCTCAGGCAGCCGTGGCGGCGCTCGACCCCAACAGCGGTGACGGCCGCGCCTTCGAGATCATCGAGGCACTCGGCAAGCTGATGTGGACGGTCGACCGTGCGGCGCTCGTGTTCTGCATCGATCAGGTCGAGGACCTGCGCTTCTTCGACGACGCGGAGGAGCGCTTCCAGAAGGCGGTTCGCGACCTGATCCAGATCGCCAACCGCGTCCCAAGCTCCATCGTCCTCATCTCGTGCCTGGAGGACTTCTATGGCCAGGTACGAGGCGTGCTCGCGCAGTCCTACGTCGACCGCATCGAGAAGTCCGGTCCCGTCGCCCTGCTCGAGAACCGCACGCCGGAGGAGGCGCGCCTCATCATCGCCAAGCGGCTCGAGCACGAGGCGTCGAACCGTGCGGGTGGTCCGACTTTCCCTGATCCATCTGCGTTTTTCGGCCCGCAGTTCTTCGAGGAGTTCGGTGGTCTCTCGACGCGTCGCCTGCTGGAGCACGCCCAGAATCGCCTCCGTTCCCAGCAGTCGAACGGCCTGGATGATCCCGAGCCGGAGGAGGTGGCCGAAAAGGCAGGCTTCATCTCGACGCTCGCAGCGGCGCTCGGGTTTGCCGCCAGCAACGACGAGCCGTTGGCTGAACCTGCGATCGATCTCGACT
>JAEVZQ010000366.1 GCA_023392135.1 Pseudomonadota bacterium
TTGGCCCGTAAGCTTGGCAAGCTCGGGCAGGACCATTTGCGGCTGGCGCCGAGCGGTCCCCGGCCTCCGCAGCGAGCCACCAGCGAGAGCTGGCGCGACAAGTCGACCGGCGAGCGCCGCGAGAAGACCGAGTGGCACTCGGTGGTGATCTTCAACGAGAACCTGTGCAAGGTGGCCGAGCAGTACCTGCGGAAGGGCTCCAAGGTCTACATCGAAGGGCAGCTCCAGACCCGCAAATGGCAGGATCAGTCCGGCCAGGAGCGCTACACGACGGAGGTCGTGCTGCAGGGCTTCAACGGCACCCTTACCATGCTTGACGGTCGCGCCGGGGGCGGCTCCGGCCTGCAGGAAGGCGGCCAGTCCGATTATGGCGCCGATTCCGGATTCGGCGGCTATGGCGATGCACCACGCCGCGGAGGCAAGCCGAGCGGCGGCGGCAGCTTCGACAAGCCGCTGGACGACGAGATCCCGTTCTAACGAACGGAGCCAGTGTCCTCAGGCTCGCTGGTGGCTCGCTGCGGAGGCCGGGGACCGCTCGGCGCCAGCCGCAAATGGTCCTGCCCGAGCTTGCCAAGCTTACGGGCCAATACGTGCTCCAGTCGTCTGATCTCCGGCTAGTTCAGCATGAGGATCGAGGCATTCAGAATCGTGGCGAATGCAACCCAGGCGGCATACGGCGCGAACAGCCATGCCGCCACACGATCCTGGCGCGAGGCGGCGGCGATGAAGGCCAGGATGCTCACAAGTAGAAGCAGGACGATGGCAAGTGCTAATCCGATCTGGTGAGCAGTGAAGAAGGCCGGCGACCAGAGAAAATTGAGCACAAGCTGCCCCCACCACAGCTTCATGGCCGGGCTGCTCGGATCGCGTCGCCAGATGCGCCAGCCGGCCACTGCGATCAGCACGTAAAGACCGGTCCAGACAGGCGCGAATAGCCAGCCCGGCGGATTGAAGGATGGTTTGACCAGGCCGGCGTACCATTCTCCCGGCACCGTCAACGCGCCGATCGCTAATCCGCCGCCGACCACCAGCACGAGAAAGAGTATCAGCGCGATCCGTTGCTTCATCGTCAGCTATCGCCTCAGTTTCGGGCTGTAGATCGTGCGCGGGTGTGCTCCCGGCAACCCCGAGACGCTTTCCCTCCACCTTGGTGGCCTGCAGGAGCCAGGAAACCTCGCTATTGCCGCCGTTCTGAATTGGTGCGCACGATCACGCTCCGGCCGGTGGTCATGAGGTCGCTGAAGGGTTCCGCTCAAGCTGAAGAATCCCCATGTTTCGGATGTGAGTATAGAGCCTGCCCCGGACCCTGAGTTGCGGGTATGGGACCCGCCGGAGTATAATTCGAGCGACCTGACTTATTAGGAACGCACGTCCATGAAGGCGTGCGTTCCGCTGTGTTTGGACGGACATCACCTTGACCGATAGCGACAAGACGACCCCTTCCGGCGGCGAGCCGAGCGACATTCGCCCGATCTCCGTCACGGAGGAGATGAAGCGTTCTTACCTCGATTACGCAATGAGCGTGATCGTGAGCCGGGCGCTGCCCGACGTGCGCGACGGCCTGAAGCCGGTGCACCGGCGCATCCTGTTCGGCATGCACGAGCTGGGGCTCGAGTGGAACAAGCCCTACAAGAAGTCGGCCCGCGTGGTCGGCGACGTCATCGGCAAGTACCACCCGCACGGCGACAGTGCCGTTTACGACGCGCTGGTGCGCATGGCTCAGGACTTCTCCATGAGCGTGCCGCTGGTGGACGGGCAGGGCAACTTCGGCTCGGTCGACGGCGATCCCCCGGCGGCCATGCGGTACACCGAGTGCCGTCTTGCCCGCATCAGCCAGTTCCTGCTCGACGATCTCGACAAGGACACCGTCGACTTCCAGGAGAACTACGACGGCTCCGAGCGCGAGCCGAGCGTGATGCCGGCCAAATTCCCGAACCTGCTCGTCAATGGCGCCGGCGGCATCGCCGTCGGTATGGCGACGAACATCCCGCCACACAACCTGGGCGAGGTGATCGACGCTTGCCTCGCGAGCCTCGACGACCCCGAGATCAGCCTCGACGCCCTCTGCCAGATCGTGCAGGGCCCCGACTTCCCGACCGGCGCCCTGATCCTCGGCCGCGCCGGCGCGCTCGCCGCCTACCACAAGGGGCGCGGCTCGATCATCATGCGCGCCAGGGTCGACATCGAGGAGATCCGCAAGGACCGCAACGCGCTCATCGTCACCGCCATTCCCTATCAGGTGAACAAGCGGGTGCTGATCGAGCGCATTGCCGATCTCGTGCGCGACAAGCGCGTCGAGGGCATCTCGGACATCTGGGACGAGTCGAACCGCGACGGCATGCGCATCGTCATCGAGCTGAAGCGCGATGCGGTGCCTGAGATCGTGCTCAACCAGCTTTATCGCTACTCGGACCTGCAATCGACGTTCGGTGCCAACATGCTGGCGCTCAACGGCGGCCGGCCGGAACAGCTCAATTTGCGGGACATGATCACCGCGTTCACGCACTTCCGTGAGCGGGTCGTCAGCCGCCGGACGAAGTATCTGCTGGCCAAGGCGCGCGAGCGCGCCCACGTGTTGGTCGGCCTTGCGATCGCAGTCGCCAACATCGACGAGGTCATCAACCTGATCCGTCGCGCGCCGTCGCCAGCCGAGGCGAAGGAGCAGCTGATGGCGCGGGACTGGCCCGCGCAGGAGGTGGCTCCCTTCATCGCGCTGATCGCCGATCCGCGTCACACCATCACCGAGGCGGGCACCTACCGGCTCAGTGCCGAGCAGGCCCAGGCGATCCTCGACCTGCGCCTGCAGCGCCTGACCGCCCTTGGTCGCGACGAGATCGGCAACGCCCTCAAGAAGCTTGCCGATCAGATTAGGGACTACCTCGAGATCCTGTCCTCACGCCTGCGCATCGTGGAGATCGTCAAGAAAGAGCTGAGCGAGATCAAGGATCAGTTCGCCGTGCCACGGCGGACCGAGATCGTCGATCTCGAAGGCGAGCTCGAGGACGAGGACCTGATTCAGCGCGAGGACATGGTCGTCACGGTCAGCCACCGCGGCTACATCAAGCGCGTGCCCCTGTCGACCTACCGGGCCCAGCGGCGCGGCGGAAAAGGGCGCGCCGGCATGACGACACGTGACGAGGACTTCGTCACGAAGCTCTTCATCGCCTCGACGCACACCCCGGTGCTGTTCTTCTCCTCCCGCGGCATGGTCTATCGCATGAAGGTCTGGCGGTTGCCTGCGGCGACCCCGCAGTCGGTCAGCAAGGCGCTGGTCAACCTCCTGCCGCTCGAGCAGGACGAGTGGATCACGTCCATCCTGCCGTTGCCCGAGGACGAGAGCACCTGGGGCGACCTGCAACTCATGTTCGCCAC
>JAEVZQ010000384.1 GCA_023392135.1 Pseudomonadota bacterium
GCTCGTAGCCGAGCAGCATGTCTTCCCGCTCCGCGTTGAGCGAGCCGCCGACGAGGAAGAGATCGCCTTGGCCGGCCGCGATGCGGCGCACTGCATTCTCTGCAGCGGCGAGCCCGGCCATCTCCTCGCCCATGAAGGTGCGCGACGAGCCGGTGACGTTGTGCACGACCGAAATGTTGCCGGCGAGGAGGTTCGAGAGCTGGGCAAGAAACAGCGTCGGACGCAGCGCGCTCGGCAGGACCTCCTTGGCCAGTACGCCCGTATCCTCGCGGCCGTCGAGCTTTTCGAGAACGGTGCAGTCGACAGCCGTGTCCCGCTCGCCGCTCCCTGCCGCAACAGCCAGGCCTGTTCTGTCCAGGAGCTCCGGATTGCCGGCTATTCCTGCGTCGGCGAGCGCCAACCCGGCCGCATACACGCCAATGCGCTGCCAGCCTTCCATTTGCCGCTGATCACTTTTCTTCGGGATCTGCTTGGACAGGTCGAGGGGCACCAGCGGGTGTACGACATAAGGGGCGTACGCCGTCTCATTCAGCACGGGCGCGTGGCGCGCGGCAGGTGAGAGCAGGGCGGCGTGAGCGTCCACGCCCTCGCCCAGCGAGGTGACGAGCCCGATTCCCGTTATCCAGACATCGCGCGGATTTCCCGGCATCAAAATACCCCGGCCTTTGTCACAGCGTGACGATGATCTTGCCAAACACCTGACGGCTTTCGAGCCGCTGCAGCCCTGTCTCTATCTGCTCGATCGGGATCACGGTGTCGACGACGGGCTCTACCTGGCGCTCGGCCATCTTGCGCATCGCCGTGCGCATGTTGGCCATCGTGCAGCCGAAGCTTCCGATCAGCCGAAGCTGTTGCTGGAACAGCATGAAGAGATTGATCTTGGCGCTGATGCCGGTGGTCGAGCCGCACGTCACCAGGCGGCCGCCGCGCTGCATCGACAGCATGCTGCCCTCCCACGTGTCTGCGCCCACATGCTCGAACACGACCTCGACGCCGCGCCGCCCCGTGATCTGCCGGACGCGCCTCTCGAAGCGCTCTTCCCGGTAGTTGATGACGTGATCAGCCCCGAGAGATTTGGCCTTCGCGGCCTTCTCGTCGCTGCCGACGGTCGTGATCACCGTCGCTCCGGCCGCCTTGGCGAGCTGGATTGCGGCCGAGCCGATGCCGCTGCCGCCCGCGTGCACGAGCACCGTCTCGCCCTCTCGCAGCCGGGCGTTGTCGAACAGCATGTGCTCCGGCGTGCCAAAGGTGATGGCCGCCAGCGCAGCCCCTGTCACGTCGACACCATGTGGTGCCCGGACGGCAAGGCGCGCGGGGATGTTCATCAGCTCTCGGGCGAACCCGTCGATGTGGAAGCCGTAGATGTTGTCCTGCGCCGTGCAGAAGTTGTCGCGGCCCTCGCGGCAAGCCGGACAGATCCCGCAGGTATGGGCGCCGTAAAGCGCCACGATGTCCCCCGGCCGCAACTGGTTGACGGCCGGCCCGACGGCAGCGATCTCACCGGCCGCTTCGGCACCGGCGATGAGCGGCAGCTTTCGACGCGCGAACGCCATGCCGCGCCAGCCCCAGACGTCGATGTGGTTCAAAGCGACGGCGCGGATCCGCACCTGCACTTCACCCGGACCGGGTGCAGGCGGCCGCTCCGCTTCGATGACCGCAAGCTGCCGCTCCCCCCGGACCTCGATGGCGCGCATGGAGGTGCGGCCTGGGGCGTCAGCCGTCCGCAATCCAGTCGGTGCATTCCCTGTCATGCCGGCTCTCCCGAGAAGACGACACACGCGTTCTGACCGCCAAAACCGAACGAGTTCGAAAGCACCGTACTGACCTTTGCGGCGCGCGCCTCGTTCGGGACAACGTCGAGGGGAATTTCGGGATCGGGAATGTCGTAATTGATCGTCGGCGGCAGCATGCCATTGCGCAGCGTCAGCACCGAGAGCACGGCTTCGACCGATCCGGCCGCGATCAGCGTATGCCCGACCATCGATTTGTTGGAGCTGATCGGGGTTTTGTGCAGGTGGTCGCCGAGCACGGCCGCGAGCGACAGATACTCCATCCTGTCGTTTTCCGGCGTGCTGGTGCCGTGCGCGTTGATGTAGTCGATCTCATCCGGCGCAACGCCGGCGTCATCGAGCGTCTTGCGGATGGCGCCGATGATGGCCGTGCCATCCGGCCGCGAGCGCGTGCGGTGGTAATCGTCCGCCTTCTCACCGCAGCCCCGTACCACGGCGAGGATCGGTGCACCGCGGGCGCGGGCGCTCTCGTAGGCCTCCAGGACGAGGGCGCCGGAGCCCTCGGCAATGACGAAACCGTCGCGATCCTTCGAGAACGGTCTGGAGGCCTTTTCCGGCGGATCGTTTCGCGTGGAGAGCGCCGACAGAAGCGAGAAGCGGATCAGGCCTTCGGGATGCACCGTGGCATCCGTGCCGATGCAAAGCGCGGCGTCCGCCTCGCCGCGGCGGATCGCTTCGAGGCCGAGCTGGATGGTGGTCGTCCCCGAGGCGCAGGCCGTGCAGATCGACAGCGGTTCGCCATAGCAGCCGAAGCGGTCCTTCAGCCGGTCGGCGATACTGGCAAACCTGAGATGGCGCGCCATGTCGCGGTAGTTGCCGGTGCGTGCGGCCGCCAGCAGCCGGGCGTAGCCACCGGGCTCCGGCTCGGAGCTTTCGTCGTACAAATTCCGGAGCAGCGGCCATTCGAACTCGGAGGGCGGTGTCGCGACGATCAAGGGGCCGGGAAACGCGCCGCCCTCGATGCGGGCCTCTGCGAGGGCTTCCTCGGCCGTTGCGATCGCCATGGCCAGCGACAGGTCGTGAGCGGAATACGGGTCGACCTCCATGAAGTCGACGGTACCCGCCACGGTCGATCGCAGCCCTTCCGTGGGGAAGCGCGAGATGCGCTTCAGCCCGGATCGCCCGGCGATGACACCTGCCCAGGTCTCCGCCTTACCGCGCCCCAGCGAGGTGATGAGACCCATACCCGTCACGACGACGACGCGACGCCCCAGATGATCACGAACGGGCCTGGCCATTTCAGTCCCAATCCGCTGCTTCGAGGAGTGCCAGTCCTTCGCCACGCCAGTGGCCGAACCCGGTGACGAGCACGCGGCGCGGCACACCCGGGAACGGCCGCTCGAAACCGGACGCATCAAAGGGCGCAAAGTAGCTCCGTCGCGACACCGCGAGCGCCGCGAGCGCCACGCCAGTCATGAAATGGGCTTCGACCGAATGCCCGAGGACGGACCCATAGGCGCGAACGGCCGGGGGCCAGTCGCGCGACTCGAGTTGTTTCAGGAATGCGCGCTCCTGGCTGGTGATCGGCCCCACGCCGCTGGCGCCACTCAGCACCGGCAGCGGTCCCGGACGCAAGCACTCGACGACACGATCGAAAAGTTTCATCGCCGTGCCGGAGACAGGCTCGGCTTCGCGGCAGGCCCGATCTGAGGCGACGCCCGTAATGGCGGCGTAAGGTGTCACACCCCGGAAAGCGCCGTGCAGCTCCGACTCGAGGACGAGGAAGATACCGACGCTGCCCGGCACGAAGCCGCCGTTGCCGTCGCGCATCCAGACGGAACGAAACGGGCCGCGGAGCAGAGAGTTCTCGAGCTCATAGCCGAGCAGCAGATCCTCGCGCTCGGCATTGAGTGCGGCGCCGACCAGAACGAGGTCCGATTCGCCATGGGCGATGCGGCGCACGGCGTTTTCGACGGCCGCGACTCCCGCCATCTCCTCGCCCTTGAACGTGCGCGACGACCCCCTGGCCTTGTGGATGATCGAGATGTTGCCCGCCAGCAGATTCGAAAGCTGGCCGAGGTAGAGCGTCGGACGCAGCCCCGTCGCGAGCACCTTGTTCAGATACACACTCGGCTGCGCCTCACCCCCGATCGTCTCCAGTACCCGCGCATCGAGCTCGAGATCACGCTCGCCGTTGCCGGTCGCGGTCACTACGTCGGTGCGATCGAGGAGCTCCGTGTCGCCCGCGATCCCAGCATCGGCCAAGGCCAACCCCGCAGCGTAGACTCCCGTCCGCTGCCACTGCTCCATCTGCCGCTGATCGCTCGTCTTGGGGATTTGTTGTGCGATGTCGAGCTTTGTCAGTGGATGAACGGAGTAGGGGGTGAACCGCGTTTCGTCGACCACCGGCCGCGGCTGCGCGGTGCTCGTGAGGCATTGCCAATGGGCCTCGACACCTTCACCCAGCGAGCTGATGAGGCCGATCCCCGTGATCCAGACCTCGTGGGGCAATGCGCTCATCGGCTGTCCGCCAGTCCGAAGAAGCCCAGTCGCTCTCCCTCACGCCGGACATGCTGCTCGAGAGCGGGCACCGGGAACGGCACCTGCCGGAAGGTCATCTGCGCGTCGCTGACGCGCGTGCCGCCGCGCAGAACTCGTGAGCTCATGACAGCGTAGCCGGAGCCGGCGTGCACACGCTCTGCCTCGATGGCGAGTTCGTCGCCCGGTAGCACGAACGACCTGAAGTTGGCCGATTTGACGTTGGCGAAGAATGGCATGCGCGAAAAACCGTCGAGCGCCAGCAGCAGATAGCCCGAGGCCTGGGCCATCGCCTCCAGCAGCAGCACGCCCGGCATCAGAGCATGGCCCGGAAAATGGCCTTCGAAGATCGAGCTTTGCTCGGGCACGGACGCGAATGCCGTCAGCGCCGCGCGCTCCCTGTGGAAGGCATCGACCCGGTCCAGCATCTGGAAGCGTTCGAGAAGCATGGCCTGATCAGCAGGTCACGCCGCGGCCGCCCTGAGGCTGTCGATCTGTGCACAGAGGTTTCGCAGCACGAAGTAGTCCTCGCTATTGACCTTTCCCTCGTTGACTTGCTCGAGCCAACGATCGAGCGGCACTTCGATGCCGAACCGCCGGTCGATCTCGAAGGTGATGTCGAGGAACGCCAGGCTGTCGATCTCCAGATCCTTCATGACGTGGCTGTCCGGAGTGATCTCATCGACTGGAATATCGCTGGTCGATGCGATGATTCCGGCGACAGTCTCGAACGTTGATGGCATGAAGCGCTTTCCCTCATTGAGCGCGCGATATGCGCAACGATCGCGAGGCCGGGGCCGCCGAGCCTTGCCCAGGGCCCGGCGTGCGGCCGCCGCAATCCGGCCGTCTAGCGCAGACGCTCAGGGGTGCACTTAACCGTGGTCAAGTGGTTCGCCCGCCTCCGTGGCTAACCCCGTCGCAGGAATCATTCGATCGTGGACAGATGACAGACAGCCAGGACCGCCTCCTCGAGCTGCAGTTGGGGCAGACCGAAAGCGTGTCGCGGACGATCACGTCCGACGACGTCGCCGCGTTTGCGCGGTTGTCGGGGGATTACAACGCGCTGCACCTCGACGAGGAATTTGCGGCCCGGACGGAGTTCGCGCAAAGGGTCGTCCACGGCTTTCTGCATGCGAGCCTGTTGTCGACGCTCGTTGGCACCAAGCTGCCGGGGCGCGGCGCGCTCTACACTTCGCAGACCATCGAGTTCACGCGGCCCGTTTTCATCGGCGATACGGTCGAGGCCCGCGCCACCGTCGAGAAGATCGATCGCGAAACCCGCCTCGTTACACTTTGCACGGAAATCCTGAACCAGCATGGGGAGTGCGTTCTGCGCGGCCGCGCCCAGGTCAAGGTGCTCCGGCTCGCAGAAGACAACCCGCCGGAGCGGGATTTGGCGCCGCCCCGTGGAGAGGGGCTGCTGGCAGGCCGCAAGGCACTCGTGACGGGCGCCTCGCGCGGTATCGGTCGTGCAGTGGCACGGCTGCTCGCCCACCACGGCGCCCAGGTGTGGATCAATTATTTCAAGAGCAGCACGGCAGCGGATGAACTGGCGTCCGAAATCTCAGGAGCAGGTGGCTGCTGCCGGATCGCAAGGGCCGATGTCACCGACCAGCACGACGTCGACCGCCTTCTCGCGGCGGTTGCCGACGACGGTCGGCTAGACATTCTCGTCAATAATGCCGGTCCGAAAATTCATTCGGCGTCTTTCGACCGGCTCGGCTGGGACGATATGTCCGCAGCCCACGATGCAATCGTCGGCAGTGCGTTTCGCATCACTCAGGCAGCATTGCCCGCGCTCAAGGCAAGCCGTGGCGCTGTCGTCAACGTCCAGACCTCGGCGGCGCTCGGCCGCACGGCGCACCACTGGCTCCCGTACGTCACCGCCAAGGCCGCGCTGCTCGCCATGAGCAAGAACCTGGCGCAGGAGCTTGGCCCACAGGGCATCAGGGTGAATATGGTGTCCCCGTCGATGGTCGATACCGATCTCGTGGCCAACGTGCCGGACCGCATGCGGCAGATGGTCGTGGCAAGGACACCACTGCGGCGGCTGGCGACTCCCGAGGACATCGCCGGTGCGGTGCTGATGCTCGTTTCTCCCTATGCCGCATTCATCACTGGCGAGAACCTGCTGGTCACCGGCGGCGAAGTGATGGTGTGAGGAGGGGGCGTGTCATTCAGCGACGCACATCAGGGCGCTGAGCGTCTGCGGATGGCTGGCGACGGGGCAGTGGACCAACTCGTCGAAGCCGCCATCGCGTCGGCGGCAGACTGCCTGCGCGCGGGCGTGCTCCTGCAGGGTATCGATTGGGCCCGTGTCGCGCCGGAGCGTGTCAGGGCGATGCTCCGGGATCTGGAAGCGAACCACGTGCGTGTTCCGGATTGGCTCACCCGTGCCTTGCTCTTAGCCGGGCATGTCCTGCCGGGCGAGCTCGTCAGGGCCTTTCCGGAGGAGCTCGCGGCACTGGACGAATTGAACAGCGCCACCGGCACGGCCGACGAGCGGCGCGCGTTTGCGGCGATCCATCGCAGGCTGCGCCACCGCGAAAGCGGCGAGGGCGATGTCCTCACCGCGATTGTGAAACGGCTGCAGGCGTTGGGTTGGAACGACGAGGCCGCGGAGCTGGCGCTCTCCTTCCAAGATGAGGCCCCGCGTGTGCTGACGTCTGCGGCAGCTTCACTCAAGCACTACCGCCAAAGTTTGCAGATCGCGCGAATTCGCGTGTGTGGGTTTTCGACGACCCATACGCTCGCGCAGGATCTCGTCCCGGCATTTGCAGCGCATGGCTGGCAGGCCCAAGTCAGCGAGGCCAATTTCGGTGAAGGCATCGCCGAGCTGCTGCGCCCGGCTGCGGATTGCGACGCGCTTGTTTTGCTCATGGATTTTGACGGATTTGCTGCGCGCGAATGGCGCCGTACCGCCGATGAAAGCCTGCGCTTGGTTCGTGAGTGCGCAGATCTCCTTGGCTCGGCGCTGGCCACTTTTGCGGAGCGCGCACAGCAACCGCTGATTATTAACACCATTCCGTCTGCGCCGGCGCCGACGGCGGGTCTGCTCGATCGCCAGCACGCCCTCGGCTTGCGGTGCGCCATCGATCTCGTCAATCAGCGCATTCTCGACGCTGCCGAGCAGTCGGGCCGGATCGTCGTCTGCGATGCGGACTCTGCGCTCGCCAGGGTGCCCCTTGCTCACCAGACCGATCCGAAGCTCTGGTACTACGGCCGCATCGCCTATTCGGCTGCTGCGTCACGCGCGCTCGCCAGGAGATTTGCCGCGGCGTGGCATCTGGTGAAGCGCGGCCCCCTGAAAGTTCTGGCGCTCGACTTCGACAATACCCTCTGGGGCGGCGTCTACGGCGACGACGGAATCGATGCGCTGGTCTGTGGCCCGGAGTTTCCGGGCAATGCGTACAGTGCGTTCCAGCAGGAATGCCTGCGGCTGAAGCGTCAGGGCATGCTGCTGGTCGGGCTCAGCAAGAACAATCCCGATGCCATCACCGTTTTCGAGCGTCACCCGGGAATGATGCTGCGGGCCGACGACTTTGCAGCGACAGCCATCGACTGGAACCCGAAGCCCGAGAACATCCGCAGGCTCGCCACCGAGCTCAACCTTGGCCTCGACAGCTTCCTTTTCCTCGACGACAGCCCGCACGAGCGTGAGGCGATGCGTCAGGTGTGTCCGGAGGTGAGCGTGCCGGAGATGCCGGCTGATCCGGCTCAGCGCCCGCTCTGGCTGAGGAGCCTTGCCGTGACGTGGCCGGCGCGGCTGACGGCGGAAGACGAGCGGCGGGCCGAGATGTATGCGGCCGAGCGCGCCGGCAGGGAGTTCCGCGCGCGGGCCGTCAGCCTCGCCGATTACCTCCGCGGGCTCGAGCAGCGGCTCTATGTCGGGCCGGTCCGTCCCGAGACACTTTCCCGCATCGCCCAGCTCCATCAGCGGACCAATCAATTCAACCTCACCACCGTGCGCTATACGGAGGCCGATCTCGGCACCATGATCGCGGACGAGCCGCAATACCTGGTCCTTTACGGACGGGCCACCGACCGTTTCGGTGATCACGGCATCGTCATCGCCGCGACCGCGCGCATCGACGGGACCGTTGCGGAAATCCTCACCTTTCTGATGAGCTGCCGCGTGATTGGCCGCGAGGTCGAGCGCGCCTTCCTGGGGGCGATGCTAGAAGAGCTCCACCGGCGCGGCGTGCGTGAGGTCACTGGCACCTACGTTCCATCGGCGAAAAACGGCCAGGTTCGCGAGCTCTATTCTTCGCTAGGGTTTCGGGAGGTATCGACCGGGCCCGGCCAAACCACCTGGAGCCGGACGATCGGCAAGGCCGACCTGCCGGGTTCCGACTTCGTCGTTGTTCAATGGGAGACGTGAATGGGTCCGTCCACTTCGGTCAATGGGATCGCCTACCCGCAGCTTGCGGCCATTTTCGAAGACGTCTTCCAGCATACCGAGTCGCTTTCGCCGTCGACCTCGCCGGATGACGTCTCCCGGTGGGATTCCCTCCAGCACATCGCCCTGGTGCGCTCTCTCGAGGAGACGTTTGCCATCCAGCTCTCGATGGACGAGATGATGGAGATCCGGACCGTCGCCGATATCGAGAACGTGTTGCGGCGGCACGGTGTTTGAGAGCAGCTGAATCCGCTTCGGGTGACGAGCTCTCGACGATGAAGGCCCAGAAGTGCTACCCGGCTAGAACGACGGCTGCGCCGTCATGTCGAAGAAGCCGCGCAAGGAATGCAACCCGAGCCCACCGATTCTCTCACAATGCGTCGCACACCCGGCTCATCGTCGCATCGAGATGGCGGGCCATGACATTGGCCAGGCGCTCGCCATCGCGCGCGACGAGCGCCTCGATCATTTCCTCGTGCTCCGCAACCGCCCCGGCCCACTGCGATGGCGTGTCATTACCCGTGTAGCGGACCCGCCTGATCCTGGCTTGCAGCAGCTCATGCGTTTCGGCGAGGGCAGCGTTTCCGGATGCCTGGACGATGGCGGTATGAATGGCCTGATTGAGCTTGAAATATCCGAGCCGGTCCCTGCTCCCATAGAATTCGAGCATGCGCTGGTGCAGCCGGTAAATGTGCGTGATGGACGCATCGTCCGCACGCTCACAAGCGAGCCGCGCTGCAAGCTGCTCCAAAGCCTTCAGCACTTCGTGGATCTGAGCGATATCCGCCTCGCTGAAGCGCCGCACGATGGCTCCCCGCGAGGGCACGTTCTCGACCAGGCCTTCTCGCGCCAGGGTCTTGATCGCCTCCCGCAGGGGGGTGCGCGAGACACCGAGCAAAGCCCCCACCTGGACCTCGTTGATCCGTGTGCCGGGTGCAAGCCGACCCTGAATGATGAGATCACGCAGACGATCCACGACCTCGTCATGCAGCGTCCGGCGCGCGATTGGCAGCATGCCTTCCATGCCGTCAGCCACCGACGGCGGGATGTCACCCGGCGTGTCCGCACTCATCCCAATCTCCTACGGCGGCAGTTTTAACGACGCTTGCTCTCCGCCGGTCGTTCAGTGAGCGTCATGCATTCTGCATACAAAATACTTGAATCGCAAGGCGGCACCCATATACTCGCCGAAACAGGAACACTGGAACGGTCAGGATGGGCCAAATGGAATCCGGCAGCGGTGATGTTCAGCCCACCATTGCATTCGCGCTTGGTGATCCCGCCGGGATCAGCCCTGAACTGAGTGCGCGTCTCATCGCAGACGCGGGAATCCGCGTGAAGGCGAGGCTCGTCGTCTTCGGGGACAGACGCATTCTGGAGATGGGAGCGGCGGTCGCAGGCGTCGACGTGGACGTACACGTCGTGACATCGGAGGACGCGATTCCCGCGGACGCAGCCGGCCCGATCCTCGTCGACCTTGGGAATCTCGATCCCGCGAATGTCACCGCAGGCACGGCCACGCTTGTAGGCGGCAAGTTCGCCAGCGAGAACTTCCGCCGCGCGCTGCAATTCGCGGCTGCCGGACAGGCCGGCGCGGTGTTCTTCACGCCGTTCAACAAAGCCGCCATGCGGCTCGCCTATCCCGGTTACGACGACGAAATTCGCTTCGTGCGCGACGTGATCGGCTACGATGGGCCGGCAAGCGAGTTCAATGTCCTGGGTAGGCTCTGGAATGCGCGCGTCACGTCGCATATTCCGCTGAGCGCGGTGGCAGGCGCGATAACGGAAGAGCGCATTCTGCGCTCACTCACCCTCGCTCAGTCGTCCCTGCGCGCAGCCGGTTTCACAAATCCGCGCATCGCCGTTGCGGGGCTCAATCCGCACGCCGGCGACGGCGGCATTTTCGGTCGCGAGGAAATTGATATCATCGAGCCCGCGGTCGCCAAAGCGCAGCAGATGGGCTTCGACGTCAAGGGCCCTTATCCGTCGGACACGGTGTTCCTGCGCGCAAAAAAAGGCGACTTCGACGCCGTTCTCACCATGTATCACGACCAGGGGCAGATCGCGATGAAGCTCATGGGCTTCGACCGGGGCGTCACCCTGATCGGCGGATGTCCATTCCCCATCTGCACCCCGGCCCACGGTACGGCCTACGACATCGCCGGCAAGGGGATCGCCGATCTCGGCGCCAGTCGGGCGGCACTGCTCCTGGCCATCGAGATGGCGGGCAACCGAAAACGTCCGGATGCGAGAGCCGCGTGAAGATCTTGAGCCCAAGTCCATGCGACGGCTGACCCAACAGCCGCAACTACGATCAACCTGAAGAGGAAATCGGGAAATGCTCCACGTTCGCCAATTGATCGGTATCGCTGCCGCAGTATCGATGTTCAGTATTCCGGCCGCTAATGCCTGGGAGCCGACGAAATCGATCGAGTTCGTCGTGACTGCAGGGGCCGGCGGCGGCACCGACAACTTCGCCCGCGTCGTTCAGTCGGTCATCACCAAGAACAAGCTCATTGATAAGGCGATCATCGTCACCAACAAGGGTGGCGGCAGTGGCGCTGAAGGCTACATTTATGCGCGCGGCGCGGCCGGGGATACCCATAAGGTGATCTTCGGCACCAACAATGCCTATCTTCTGCCCTATGTCGCCAACGTCGCGTTCAAGAAATCGGATCTTACGCCAGTCGCCGCCTTGGCGCTCGACGAATTCCTGCTGTGGGTCAATGCCGGCTCGGAATACAAGACGGCCAAGGACTACATCGCCGCCGCCAAGGCCAAACCCGAAACTCTGAAAATGGGTGGCAGCCAATCGAAAGATACGGACCAGACGTTGGTGAGCCTCATCGAGTCAGCGGCTGGCGTGAAGTTCATCTACGTGCCCTTCAACGGCGGCGGCCTCGCAGCGGTGCAGCTCGCCGGCGGCCATATCGATTCCAATACCAACAACCCGAACGAGAACATCGGCCAGTGGAAGGCGGGCCAGGTCCGTCCGCTGTGCGTCTTCAGCCCAACCCGGCTGCCCGAGGGCCCGAAGGTCACGGCCGAAATGGGCTGGTCAGACATCCCGCTCTGCAAGGACGAAGGCATTCCGCTCGATAGCTTCCAGATGCCGCGCACGATCTGGTTGCCGGCCAATGTGCCCGCCGAAGCCGTCGCCTTCTACACGGAGCTTTTCAAGAAGGTGAGCGAATCGCCGGAGTGGAAAGAGTACGTCACACGCACCGTGCAGACCGCCCGCTTCATGTCCGGCGACGAGCTCGCCAAGTTCGTTTCCGACGACGAGGCCAAGAACAAGAAGGTGTTCGAGAAGGAAGGCTGGCTGGTCAAATGACCAGCCTTTCCTCACGGT
>JAEVZQ010000391.1 GCA_023392135.1 Pseudomonadota bacterium
ATCTTGAGCCATAGCGGCAGCTGCGGTGCAATTTATGTGTTCTTGTTATGTTCTAATAAATTGCGCCCCGATGGTCAACCCCGCCATAATGCCGCTCGTGCCCCGGTACGGGCCGCCTCCTTCCGAAGCGCATCAGGTCAGTGGATTGCTGGCGGCGCTCGCCGGAACTCCTCAGTCGTCCGCCCGTTAAGAGATCAGTCCACCTCTCAGAATCTTGACCAGACTGTGGCTTTCATGTGCCGGATTTTGGAATGAGTTTGCGGTATAGAAACACCTCATCGTGCTTTTGACCAACAGGTGCACCCGGTGGAGCGAGCAGCCCATCGGCTCTGCAATCGTGAGCCAACAGCGGAGTACGGGATGGTACTACGAAAGATCATGAGTCGGGTTGTTGTCGCAGCGCTGATCGGCATTCTCCCTGCTGCGGCCGTTGCAGCTCCTGGCTATCAGTCGAATTCGCTTTGGGGCGGCACAGCCGACTGGGGCGGCGATCGCCAGGTCATTCCGTTCAGTACGAAGTACAATCCGGGCGAGGTTATCGTCAGCTTCGGTGATCGGCGCCTGTACCTGGTTGAAAGCCGGGGCAAGGCGATCAGCTATCCGATTGCAGTGCCACGGGAGGACAGCCGCTGGCAGGGGTCGACCAACGTATCCATGAAGCGGGAGAATCCGTCCTGGACGCCGACGCCGTCGATGCTGCGCGCCAATCCGAAGCTGCCGCCCTGGGTGCCCGGCGGCCATCCCATGAATCCGCTTGGTGTGCGGGCGCTCTACCTCGGGTCCAGTCTCTACAGAATCCATGGTACAGATGCGCCGTGGACAATTGGCCAGGCGGTCTCGGCAGGTTGCATTCGGATGTACAACAAGGACGTGCTCGACCTTTACCCGCGCGTTCCCGTCGGCGCCAAGGTAACCGTCACATGGCAGCGATTCACGACAACAGCTGACTCGGGCCCGCTCGGCGAGCACAGGACCGCCGGCCGCTCACCGTGGAACGCGACCCGCTGAATTCATTTCTGGTAGAATGTTCGTGAGAAGGGCGGCCGCTGAGCCGCCCTTTATTCCTCTTGGGGCGATCGACCCTGCACGCCTCATGGGTCGCCAAGAAGGCAGGCTCGGAAGCTGCGGGACAGATTGCGCATAAGCTGCTCATAGAGCTGCGGGCCGGGTTCGAGCGTTACTCCTTCCGGGTCCAGGACGCCGGTTTTCGCTCCAGTACCTTCGGCGATCACTTCAATGGCACGTGACGGCAGGTAAGGCTCCGCGAAGACACATCGCACCCCGGCTGATCTGATCAGCGACCGGAGCTCCTGCAGCCGCTTTCCGCTGGGCGGGAGATCCGGGCTGACGGTCACAGAGCCGAGAGCTGTGAGCCCGAACCGGTTTTCAAAGTAGTGAAGGGCGTCGTGGTAGACGATGAAAGGCTTGCCAACGACCGGGGCAAGCTCTCGACCCAGCTCCTCGGAAAGCTCGCTCAAACGGCGAAGCTCGGCTTTCGCATTGGCCGTGAAGGCGGCTGCGTGGTCCGGTGCGACACGGGCGAGCACTTCGGCGATGTGTTTCACCATCACCTTGGCATTCTCCGGATCGAGCCAGACATGCGGATCATGCGGTCCCTCGTGCTCATGTCCGTGGGCGTGCGCGCTATCCGGCGCTGAGGTATGCGCCTCGGACACCTCGAATGCGCCGCTGCTGCGGATGCCAAGCAATATCAAGCCGGGTGCATCGGCAAGGCTCACCACGCGCACGGAGCTCGGAAGGGATTGCACAAGCTTGCCCGTGAAGGGCTCCAGTTGCTCGGAGACCCGGAAGAAGACCTGCGCGTTGTGCACCTTCTGTGCATCAGAGGGCTTCATGGAATAGGAGTGCGGCGAGGTCTGGCCGCTGATAAGCAGCCCAGGCGTGGCAATGCCCGCCATGACGCTGGAGACCAGCGCGTGAATGGGCTTGCTGGTCACGACCACGCTGACTTCGGCCCGCAGAGCACTCGGGAGAAACAGCAGGAGCGCGGCAGGTAAGATTCGGAACGCCGATCGAATGGCACCACCCATGACCCAGATCACCTTCCATGCAAACCTCAGCGCGGCAGTAAGTGTAGAATGTTATAACATAGCATTATCGACGGCGGAGCCCGTAAGGACACATCGATGCTGGCAACAGGAATGCCTTGAGGTTCAACCCTGCGTACGTCGGCCGGGATAGCTCTCGCGAGCTCCCTCGCAGAGGAGCAGCACCGCGGCTAAGCCGCCTGCCGTTGCCGCATCGCCTCTCCGCGATAACTCAGCGCTTCGGCGATGTGGATGCGGGCGACGCCGTCTGCACCATCCAGGTCGGCGAGCGTGCGGGAGACACGAAGCGTTCGATGAAAACCGCGGGCAGAAAGATGCAGTGTTTCCGCAGCCTGCCTGAGCAAGGCGATGCCGTCGGCATCAGGGCGGGCGATCTCTTCGAGAATGCGCCCCGATGCCTGCGCATTCGTGCGAACTCCGGCCGCACCGAGTTTTGCGAAGCGCTCTCGCGCCCGCTCCCGGGCTGCAGTGACACGACCCCGCACGACGACACTGCTTTCTGTCGGAGCCGGAAGAACCAGATCGGCGGCGGTGACGGCCGGAACCTCGATCTGCAGGTCGACGCGGTCGAGCAGTGGTCCAGAAACGCGGGCCTGATAATCGGCTGAGCAGCGCGGACCGCGTTTGCAGGTCTGGCCCGGAGCACCACCCCCGCAGCGGCAAGGGTTCATGGCGGCGATCAGCTGAATGCGTGAGGGATACGTAATCCGGTGGTTGGCCCGAGCAATGACGGTTTCGCCAGTCTCCAGGGGCTGGCGCAGAGAATCGAGCACCTGTGGTGAAAACTCCGGCAGCTCGTCGAGAAACAGAACGCCAAGGTGTGCCAGCGATACCTCTCCCGGTTTCGGACGTGTGCCGCCACCGACCAGGGCGGCCATGCTCGCCGAATGGTGGGGGGCTCGGAAGGGTCGCTCGGTCCGCAGCTTGCCGCCCATGAGCTCCCCGGCCAGCGAATGAACCATGCTGACCTCCAGCATCTCCTGAGGGTCGAGGGGCGGCAGGATGGAGGGGAGCCGCGCGGCCAGCATCGACTTGCCGGAGCCGGGCGGCCCGATCATCAATAGGTTGTGCCCGCCCGCAGCGGCGACTTCCAGTGCGCGCCGGGCGGTCTCCTGGCCCTTGATGTCCGCGAGGTCCGGAAGGGGCTGGTCGTCATGAGCGAGGTACGGCTCGGGCCGGCCCAAGGTCTGAAGGCCCTTGAAGTGGTTGACCAGCGAAAGCAGGTGCGGCGCGGCGATAATGTCCATGTCGGCCGCGGCCCAGGCAGCCTCCGGACCGCTTGCAGCGGCGCAGATCAGCCCCTTGCCCATGGCATTGGCGCCGATGGCGGCCGGCAAGGCGCCGGGCGTCGCCCGGATCTGCCCGTCGAGCGCCAACTCGCCAATCGCCGCAAATCCCTCGATGGCATCGGGCGCAATGGCCTCCATGGCGACCATCAGCGCCAGCGCGATCGGCAGGTCGAAATGGCTGCCTTCCTTCGGAAGATCGGCCGGGGCAAGGTTGACGGTGATGTGCGTCCACGGAATACCGAGGCCGATCGCATGGAGCGCGTTTCTCACCCGCTCACGGCTTTCCGCAACGGCCTTGTCCGGCAGCCCGACGATGGCGAACAC
>JAEVZQ010000400.1 GCA_023392135.1 Pseudomonadota bacterium
GCCCCAGGTGCCGTCCTCGAGCATGACGCGGATACCGTTGACGGTGATCAGGTCGACAATCTTCTGGCCAGCAACCGGCGCACCGTCGGACTTCAGCTTCTGATAGTGCGCGACCACGCGGTCGACCACCTCGTACTTCTTCTCGTCGTCGCAGTGGGGTGACATGGTGGGCGACTGCCACGTCCTCGGCAACGCTTTGCGCAGGTCGGCCAGCGACTTGTCCGGTGCGCGATCGAGCATGTCGCAGACGGCGAGCGCCGCAACGAGCCCATCGTCATAGCCGCGCCCGAGCGGTGGATTGATAAAGAAGTGGCCGGACTTCTCGAAGCCGACGAGTGCCTTCGTCTCGAAGCTGTAGCGCTTCATGTAGGAGTGGCCGGTCTTCCAGTAGTCCGTCTGTGCGCCGTTCTGCTTGAGGACGGGATCGGTCTTGAACAGGCCCGTCGACTTCACGTCGGCGACGAACCGCGCATTGGGATGGATGGCAGAGATGTCCCGTGCCAGCATCACGCCGACCTTGTCGGCGAAGATCTCCTCGCCCTCGTTGTCGACGACGCCGCAGCGGTCGCCATCGCCGTCGAAGCCGAAGCCGACATCGGCCTCGTGCCGCAGCACGGCCTCCGCCATGGCGTGCAGCATCTTCATGTCCTCCGGGTTCGGATTGTAGCGTGGGAAGGAGTGGTCGAGCTCGGTGTCGAGAGGGATCACCTCGCAGCCCACCGCCTCGAGCACCTGCGGGGCGAACGCCCCGGCCGTACCGTTGCCGCAGGCAGCGACGACCCTGAGCCGCCGCTTCAGCTTCGGGCGGTCCGACAGCGCCTTGATGTAGCGCTCGGCCATGTCAGGGACGAACACGTACTTGCCGCCGCCCGGCGCCTGGTACTGACCCTCGAGCACGATGGCTTTCAGCCGCGCCATCTCGTCGGGTCCGAACGTCAGTGGGCGCTGAATGCCCATCTTGATACCGGTCCAGCCGTTGTCGTTGTGGCTGGCCGTCACCATGGCGACACCTTCGACGTCGAGGGCGAACTGCGCAAAATAGGCCATCGGAGAGAGCGCGAGGCCGATGTCGTAGACCTCCGCGCCGCCGGCCAGCAGGCCGGTGATGAGCGCCTGTTTCACAGAGGAGGAGTACCAGCGGTAGTCATGGCCGACGACGAAGCGCTTCGGCACGCCCCGCTCGGCAGCCAGTGTCGTCAGTCCCAGGCCGATGGTGTTGAGCCCCATCAGGTTGATCTCGTCGGGAAACAGCCAGCGTGCGTCATACTCGCGGAAACCGGTGGGCTTCACGAGCGGCAGGCGTTCAAAATCGGCCGTATTGGGCTTGAGGTCGGCGCGCGGTAACGGAAGCTTGGTCATCGTAACCCTTCTTCTCCAGTATTCTCGGCGCGGGAATGCAGGCCGCCGGGCGACCCGCACCGAATCGGCAGGCCCGCATATCAAGGCGAGATTATAGGCGAGCCGAAGGCTGCGGTTCTATTCCTGCAGGATCAGAACATCGCCTCGCATCTCGGCGCGGCTGAGCCGACCGATGAACGTCATGCCGAGAAGGGTGGTTCCGAGCCGGCCGGGCTCGCTCACGGCAGCCCGCACGTCGTACATCGTAATGTCGCCGATACTGACACTGTCGAGCATGACGGGTGCAACTTTCGCGACACCGTTGGCGGTACGAACCTGTGCGGTGAAGTCTCCGGGGCGCACAAAAATGCCGGCATGCTCGGCATCCTCGTAGCTCAGCGCCACCATGGAGGCGCCGGTGTCGACCAGCACGGACACAGCGCGGCCGTTGATGCGGGCGGAGGCGTTGAAATGACCGTGTGCGCCGGCACGCAGCTCCACCTTTCCTTGTGGGCTCGTGTCAGCGTCTGCCGCGGTGGTGATGCGCTGCGGCGGGGGGCGATCAGGCAGGTAGACGGCGAGCGCGTGCGAAATGCCGGTCTTCAAGTCGTCGAACCAGACGATGGTGACAATGCCCACCAGCGAAACGAGCAGCCATTTTCCCGCCTCACTCAATGCGAGCCTCACGCCGGACGACAGACGCATCACGCAAAATCCGCAGCCGTTCGAGACGCCGCAGCGATGCCAAAACCGGTTCAGCTGCGCAGCGTCAGAAACTCTCCCGAGAACTCATAAGAGCGCAGCCGCCTTAAGAAGTTCATACCGAGAAGGCTCTCATTGAGCACACCCCGTCTGGCGACCAGCGCATCGACGCGGTCGAGCCTGATCGGCCCCACCGCGACGTCCCGCAGCCGCACCGCCGCGGCATAGGCCGTGCCGTTCGCGGTTTGCACGGGTACGGAGTAATTGAGCCGGTCGACGTCGATCCCGACAAGGCGTGCATCTGCCGGCGTCAGGACGATGGTCGAGGCCCCCGTGTCGACCATCATCGTCACGGGCGAGCCGTTGACCTGCATGCGAATGGAAAAGTGCCCATCGGGCCGGCGGCGGACGCGGACAGCCCGCTCGCCATTTTCGCTTCCATTGTAGACGATCGTCTCGCCGGGCGGCAGCAGCTCGCCGGCGACGCGCTTGGTCAGATACGTGACCTCGTCACGGAAACTGTACGCAGCGACGAGGGCGAAGGCGATCAAGACCCAGACGGCAAAATCCCTGAATGCCTGTCCAAACCGTCCGCGGTAGGAGCCGAGGAGCGAGGCCGAGAAGTAGAGGAGCAGCGCGCCGCCTGCGATCAGGCCTGCGAAGCTCGCCGGGTCGAGACCCGCAATGGTGCCCTGATCCTCGGCGAGGATCAGAACGAGCCCGCCGGCCCCGAGCAGCAGGAGAAGAAGCCACAGCATTCGCTCACCCCGCCCGCCGCCGCACGCGCTCAGGAACGGGGGGTGCCCGGCCACTGATGCCGGGAAGGATGTCACGAGAATGCAAGAAGCCCACGCCCTACCGCTTTCACGAGTGTTCAGCCCGTGAATCTAGGTGGGCGGGCAGGCGAGCGCAATGCCGGCTCTTTCCGGCCCGTGCGGTGCGCTCGTAAAGCTCTGATCTACTCCGCCGGCTTTTGTGCCTGCACGGTTCCGGGCGGATGCTGGGGCGGCGCATAGAGCGTGTAGAGATGCACCGGCTCGTCCCCCTTGTTGGCGAAGTTGTGGTCGACACCTGCGGGAACAACCGCCACGAACCCCGGCTCGAGCGTATGCTGCTCGCCTCCGAGGGTGAGCGTAGCCGTGCCTTGCTCCACCCGGAAGAACTGATCGAGATTCGGATGTGTTTCCCGGCCGATCTCCTGGCCGGGCTGGATTGTCATCACGACGAGCTGGATGTGATCACCCGTGTAGAGGACCCGGCGAAAGTCGGTGTTCTCGGCGGTCGCGGCGACGATATCGCCGACGAAGCCGACCTTCGAGGCGTTGTCTGCATCGGCGCCTTCGCGCTGTGCCATGGCGGGGAAGATCGCTGCGCATGCCAGCATCGCAGTCGCAACAAGAGCAGGGGAGAGATACTTGCGGGGAAGGTTCATGGGGCCACCTCGTGGCGCTCAGCCGATAGAGCTGACGTGTCCCCCCGATGTGCGGCAGCCAACGCGACGCGCCGCCCGAAGTTCCGGCGCCTTGGGCGGAGCGGGTCGCAAATGTCGTAATCGGGCCACTAGCGCGCGCCGGCCGCGAGCCTGGGGACGGGCCGCTTGAGGCGTGGTGGTCTGGAAGGCCGGTGCACCGTCTCTTCCAGCTTTTCTTCCAGTTCCGGGAGACCCGGCGCCGAGGCCCCGGCCTGCAGCACGCGCTTGCGCGGCAGGCGCACGATCGCCTCGGTACCCTTGCGAAGCTCGGAGCGTATTTCGAGATCCCCGCCGTGGAGATCGACGAGGCTTTGCACGATGGAAAGCCCCAGCCCCGTGCCTCCTTCTGCGGTTTGGTGCGCGAGGGAGCCCTGGCCGAACGCCTGCAGCACCTTCGGAATCTCTTCCTTGGGAATTCCCGGCCCCGTATCGCGCACGCTGAAGAACTGGCCGCCATCGTCCGTCGTGCCGTTCGAGAGCATGATCTGGCCGCCGCGGGGCGTGAACTTCAGGGCGTTGGACAAGAGGTTCAGGCAGACCTGTCGCAGTGCGCGCTCATCGGCCCACACCTGCGGCAGGTCCTCGTCGAGCTGCTCGATGATCTGCTGGCCCTTGCTTTCCGCCCTGAGCTTCAACAGGCGGTGGCAGTCGTCGACGATGTCGACGAGGCGTATCGGTTCCTCGTTCAGCTCGTAGCGGCCAGCCTCTATGCGGGACAGGTCGAGGATCTCGTTGATCAGCTTGAGCAGGTGGCTGCCGCTCTGATGGATATTGGTCGCGTATTCCTTGTAGACGGGGCTGGCTAGCGGCCCCATCACCTCGGATTTCATCACCTCCGAGAAGCCGAGGATGGCGTTCAGTGGCGTGCGCAACTCATGGCTCATCGTGGCGAGAAAGCGGGACTTCGCGGCATTGGCGGCCTCCGCGCGGCGGCGGGCCTCGTCGGAGATGGCCTTCGCCTCCTCGAGCTCGGCTATGAGATCGTCCTTCTCCGCGCGCAACTCGAACATGGCGAGCGTCGTGCGCTGGAGGCCTTTCGCCAGGAAGATGAAGTAGACGTGCACGCCGACGGCCATCATCGCCAGCGCCATGTAGAACACGTCCTCGATCAGCACGAGCCGCAGGACGACGGCAAGCGTCATCGGGATCGTGCCGACATAAAGGATCGGCATCACCGTCGAGGCGAACGTCATCCGGATCGCCAATACGACGATCAGTGATGCGAACACGAAGACGTTGGCCGAAACGAGGTGGTCCTGCGAGACCGGCCCCGTCGCGTTGAAGCCGACGAGCGCAAAGCCGGCCCAGGCCAGCCCGTTGATGGCCTCCGCCAGGACCAGGCGGCGGCGCCAGACGGCCGTGTCGACCTCCACGCTCGGCGTCGACAGAAAACGGCAGCAACATTCCAGCAGCACCACCTTGGCGGCGATGACCAGGAACAGCCACATGATGGCCTGCGTCCACGGCGCCCAGAACATCGACGCCAGGGAGAAGATGACTGCAAGAAGCAGAATGGTCGCCTGCGCCGACAGCTCGTTGCGAACGAACATCAGCAGCAGGTCGTACTCGAAGCTCGGCTGGTTATTGCTGCGTGCCAGCAGCTCGCGCGCCTCGCGGAGCCGTGCATCCGCGGTGCTGTTGCGGGGCGCACGGCCCGAAATTGTCATCGCGTCACCGGCCATCAGGTCCGCCATCATGGGCGACTCGTCGAAGGGCTGGAAGGGTGATCAAATTCCGCACGTCGATACCATCCGAAGCCCGGGTTGGGACTGTTCACGGAAGTTACTAATTCCGCGTTTACTCGAAATCGCCGTAAGCGCGATCCAGGCGATCATCGCAAGTCGAAGTTGAGGAAAGATTGCCATGGAAGTATCGAGCATGGACTGGCGGGCTGGGACGAGTGGCCCAGGTGATGAGTGACTGTGGGCCGCAATGCCGCGCGTCGAGGGGGATTGGCGCGGCGGGCCCGCCGTGAAACACTCCGCGCCGGGCGTTCAACGTCTCATTCCATTCCCTCGCCGAGGAGGACCATTTGAAGCTCATCGATCAGCCCCGCGCGCCCAATCCGCGCCGGGTCCGCATCTTCCTGGCTGAAAAAGGCATCACCGTCCCGACGGAGCAGGTGGACCTGGGCAAGCTCGAACACCGGTCGCCTGATTTCGCCGCGATGAACCCTTTCCAGGAGGTGCCGGTGCTCATCCTCGACGATGGGACCGCCATTTCCGAAAGCGTCGCCATCTGCCGCTACTTCGAAGAGCAGAAGCCCGAGCCGCCGCTGTTCGGCCGCGATGCCATGGAGCGCGTCATGGTCGAGATGTGGCAGCGCCGGATGGAGTTCGGCTTTCTGACGCGTGTGGCGCATTGCTTCCGCCACTCGCATCCCGCCATGGCCGAGCTGGAGAAGCCCCAGTTGAAGGAGTGGGCCGAAGTCAATCGGCCACGCGTGCTCAAGGTGCTTTCGTGGCTCGACCAGGAGCTCGCCGGGCGACAGTTCATCGCGGGCGACGCCTATACGATCGCCGATATCACGGCGTTGGTGGCCGTGGACTTCATGAAGCTGGCAAAGATCGAGCGCCCCGCAGATCTGAAGAACGTCGCGCGCTGGTACGAGG